>JALTUD010000056.1 GCA_027047735.1 Flavobacteriales bacterium
TCTATGACAGCTAAATATTTAAAATCATCGGGAACACCATTTTCTTTCAGTATAGGCTCTATAATCGGAAACCACTTATGTGCTCGTTTTAGAAATAAAAACGTTTGCGATTGCCAATACATATTGACTAAAAATTCCCTATCCAAACTTTCATAAACATCCTTACGCAGAATAGGAACTTCTTCGCCACAAAAAGATATTGCCGAAGGAATTACAGGTGGACTCAGTTTATAATTACCGGTGGTATTTACTTCTGTTTTTGGTACGAAATTTACTGTATTTTCTTGTGCTGTATTTTCACAGGATAAAATAAATAAACTTAAAAGTATATAAAAATAAAACCTCATCTTTTCTCTTTATTTACTTGAGTAAATCCATATAACAAAGCAAACACAACCAGAAAATAAACAGTCAAAGTCAAAGAATGATACCACCTCCATGAATCAACAAATTTAAAAATACCAAAACAGATGACTAATGAAACAAACGAAATTCCCAAAAATATAAATCCTACACGGCTATCTGACAACCCCAAATAAGATAAATGGTGCGTAGTATGGTCTTTACCTCCTATAAAAGGCGATTGTTTTCTTGCCAATCGATTTATAACCACAGAGGTTGTATCAATTATGGGTAGCATAAAGGCTATTAATACCGTAAATATCTGTTGCATCGGATTAGGGGCTCCATCTAACACTGAACTATTCCAGATGTATTTTACCCCCATAGTTGCGATAAACATTCCCAAAAACTGGCTACCCGTATCTCCCATAAACATCTTTGAAGGATGCCAGTTATAAAACAAAAAAGCTATCAATGTGGCTATCATTCCCAAAATAGCAATAAAATCAAACGAGGCATATTGGTGATTTACCGCTAGATTCGACAAACAAATTAATAAAATAAAAACAGAAACCGTTCCGGTAATCCCGTCCATATTATCCAACATATTTATGGAGTTCATTATTCCCACAATCCATACAATCGTCAGCCCATAGTTTAATAACTGATTATCGAAAAAATGGATATATATCCCCGTCCCTATCAGTAAAACACCACAAACTACCTGAACAAAAAACTTTAACCAAGGTTTAGTATTATACGCATCATCGGCAAGCCCCATTAAAAAAGCTAAGGCAGTAGCACCTATAACACCTAACGCTTGTGTATCGTGATATAAAGGAGTGGAAGGAAAAAATATAGCATAACACGCTGTCGATAACAAAAAAGCAATATAAAAAGTTAATCCTCCAATTGCAGGTTTAGACACACTACTCCAACGTACAATCGGCTGATCTTTTCCTCTTATTCCTAAATTCGTTATAAATTTCAATAATATTGCGTTCATCAATAAACTAAACACAACGATACTCAATGAAAATACCGAATAAATAATAAAAATATATTGATTATCTTCCACGTAAATCAAAATTGGGATTCAAATATAGTAAACGGAACAGCCTTTTGATCTTTTTCTGAGAGAAGCGGTTTATCAACACCCCAATCAATCCCTAAATCTTTATCATTCCAAAGAATAGCTCCTTCGCTCTCTTTGTTGTAATAATTAGTACATTTATAAAAGAAAACTGTATCATCTTCTAACGACACAAAACCGTGTGCCATACCTGCCGGCAACCAAACCATCTTATAATTCTCTCCGGAAAGAATAATTTTAAAATGTTCTCCATAAGTAGGAGATTCTTTTCGGATATCAACTGCTACATCCAAAACACTACCCGAAATCACCCGAATCAATTTACCTTGTTCAAAAGGGGGATTTTGAAAGTGCAATCCTCTCAATACGCCTTTCTGAGATTTTGATTGATTATCTTGAACAAATGTAGGAGAAAATCCAACGGCTTCCTCAAACTTTCGTTGATTGTACGACTCAAAAAAATAACCTCTCTCATCGCCAAAGACTTTTGGTGTTAACACCAAAACCCCTTCTATGTTTGTTTTCTCTATAACCATTAATCGCAAAAATAAGTATAAATGACTACTTCTTCTTAAAAAAACTCATTTTGTTTTTTACCTTCTCATCATCTGTATAATAACCTCCGTAAGTAGTGTATCCATATCCATACCCTTTACCGTACGTACTTTTCTGAGTATCTATATTATTTAAAATAATAGATAGATTGTGTATTTTATTATCCTTTACAATACGAGAAACATTTTCTACAAAATGCCTTTTAGAATAATTTGCTTTAAACACATAAATCGGATAATCAGCCTTCTTTATCATTGTTAAACCATCCGTAACCAATCCTACAGGCGGATTATCAATCATAATATAATCATAATGCTCTGACAAATACCCTATAATTCTATCAATCTCTCCATTGATAATCAACTCCGAAGGATTAGGAGGGATTGGCCCTGCCGTTATAAAATCCAATCCTATTAATTCGCTGTGATTTATACAATGTTCGACCTTGTCTTTATTCACCAACAGCGTACTCATTCCTTTTTTGTTGTCTACACCAAACCCCATGTGAATTTTAGGCTTTCTCATATCTAAATCCAAAACAATCACCTTCTTTCCGGAATAAGCAATAATTCCCGCCAAATTCAAGGCAATAAATGTTTTACCCTCCCCCGAAATTGTACTTGTTACCGCTATGGTTTTACAGCCTTTTTTATTTGATAAGAACTCCATATTCGTTCTCAATGCACGAAAGGCTTCTGTAATTAAAGACTTAGGATTTTTATGAATAATTAACTGAGAGACAGGAATCTTATTTTTGTAATG
>JALTUD010000057.1 GCA_027047735.1 Flavobacteriales bacterium
TCAAGATTATGAATAAAAACCTTAAATCCGACTACAAAAAAGTAACCCTTGATGAAGCCTTGGAAATAGAAGAAAAAATAAATAAAAAGCGAAACAAACTCAGAAAGAAACATCTCAAAAGCGTAGGCTCAGACGAAATAAATATCGAAGCCGCGTTAATATACAGCACGATGTTTTCATCCTTAGAACGAATTGGCGACCATATAATTAACGTTACGGAAGCGGTTACCGGAAAAGAAATTGAATAAAAAATTGATGTGGGCGTTCCCATTACGGCATAGAAAGTAGTTTCGTTTTACTACACTACTTTCAACGCTGTAATGGTCGGGCTATCACTACTCACTCTTTTGGTTTGCATATATGCAACAAACCAAAAGGAGTTCAAACACGCCGTTCTATCCCTAACGCAAGTGAAATTAGCGGATAGAAAGTGAATTTTTGGTTTCTTAGACGATGAATAAAAATTTTGCATAGCCCCAGCTATGGAAAATTTTTATGAAGACGGATAAGGAATCAAAAAACGCTTTATACCGTCTATTTCACTTGTGTTAGGGATACAATCCCTAACGCGGATGAAGTTAGAGAAAATCCGCAAATATTCGTATTAACAATTACCAAAGCTATACGATTTTAAATCAGTGTATGTTGAACTCTCTCATAGAAAGGTGTATATTTGTCAGATACATTACCTGAATTATCCATGTATTTATATTATGAAAAGCCAAAACATGAATAGAATAATAGCAAGTAATATGGCTTTTGAAAAGGAAATCTGTGAATAATTAAGGTTAAGGTAAAAGGAATGATTTTTGACCTTTTCCCGTCAACCCATAAGAAAAAGATTACGAGTGAAAGACATTAATCCGTTATTACAAAAATTAGATGCTTTCATCAGAAAGTATTATACAAACCGCTTGATAAAAGGAGGAATATACAGCCTTGCTCTTTTGTTGGGTGCGTTTACTGTTTTTGTTGTATTAGAGTATTTTTCGGAATTTGACACTTCCGGCAGAACTTTTTTGTTTTATACTTACGTGGTTTTGGCTTTAGGAGTATTGGTTTACTACATTCTAATACCATTATTTAAACTCTATAAAATCGGAGAATCATTAAGCTATGAACAAGCAGCCAAAATAGTCGGCAATCATTTTGGAGGAGTGAAAGACAAATTACTAAACACACTTCAATTATATGAGTTAAAAAAAGAAGTTCCGAAAGAACAAGTAGAATTGATTAACGCCAGTATAGGGCAGAGAGTTGATGAATTGGAACCAGTTCCTTTTACTGCCGCAATTGATTTCTCTGAAAATAAAAAATATTTAAAATATTTAGTTTTTCCTTTTTTCTTGTTTTTAGGTATCGCTCTCTGGAACTCTAAAATTATTACCGAAAGCACCACAAGAATCATACACCATAACGAGAGTATCGAAAAGGTTGCCCCCTTTCAATTCGTGATAGACAACAGTAAACTCGCGGTTGTAGAAAATGAAGATTTCACACTTAATCTTAGTGTAACCGGTGACTTTGTGCCACAAACGGTTTTTGTTGTTGTCAACGGGAAAAAACAACGATTGAATAAAGTGGATAACACAAACTATTCTTATGTTTTTAGAAATGTCCAAAAAGAACAATCTTTTTATTTCTTTGCTGAAGGGTTTCAATCTAAAGCGTACACGCTAAAAACAATTCCTAATCCAACCTTACTCTCTTTTGAAGTTGAATTACAATATCCGAAATATACACAACAAGTAAATAAGACAATAGAAAATATAGGTGATTTAGTTGTTCCGGAAGGGACAAAAGTCAAATGGAAATTTCAGACAAAGAACACCAAGCATCTGTTTGCCAACCTTGTCGATACAACAGAAGAAATCAAGCCTTTTCAAAATAACTCTTTTGTTTGGGAAAAAGAAGTAACAAAAAACATAAATTATACACTCGTTACCGAAAACGAATTTACAAAAGGTAAGGACTCCATAACTTATTATGTAACAGCAATAAAAGACCAAGTCCCGACAATTGTTGCAGAAGAATCTCAAGATTCAATCAATCCATTTATCCGTTATTTCAGTGGTGCAGTCAGCGATGATTATGGATTTACTAAATTACAGTTTAAGTACAGAGCCTCAGACGATAACAAAAAAGGAAAGTATGTTGTAAACAACCTTCCCGTTACTAAAAAGTATAACAAGGATAAGTTTTTTCATTACATTGATTTTACCATGCTTGATTTAAAACCGGGTGTACAAGTAGAATATTATTTTCAAGTATGGGACAATGACCCTATACACGGCTACAAGTCAGCACGTACAATGACAAAAATTTATAAAGTCCCTACCGTAGATGAATTGGCAGATAAAGCAGACCAAAACAATGAAGAAATAAAAAAGGAATTGGACGAAAGTTTGAAAGAGGTTCAAGACTTAAAAAAAGAATTGAAAGATATCAAAAGGAATCTTTTGGAGAAAGCTAATCCCGATTGGCAGGACAAAAGTCGTTTACAACAGTTTTTAGAACACGAACAAGAGTTGCAAAACAAGTTAGAGAACATTCAACAGCAAAATCAATTGAATCAATTTGAACAAAATCAGCTAACTGAACAAGAAAAAGAAATACTTGAAAAACAAGAAATGCTGAATAAACTGTTCGATGAGTTGATGACGGATGAAATGAAGAAAATGTATGAAGAACTTCAAAAGCTGATGGAAGAAATGAATAAAGAGGAGCTATTG
>JALTUD010000058.1 GCA_027047735.1 Flavobacteriales bacterium
GTTGCGTGTAGTTAGTCGCCAAAGACCACGCTCCCGTAGCTGTACCAATCGGTTGATTTCCATTAAGAGGTGTAGAGTAGGTGTTACATAAATCAATATCCGTTCCTGCGTTTGCGGTAGGTTGGTCATAAACATTGATGAGTACCGTATCGGTAGCCGGTGTACAAGTACCGTTACTAACTGTCCAAACTAATTTATACGTACCTTCTTGCAAGCTACCAATGGTGGTGTTGTAAACAGTTGCATTGGCAAAAGTTACCGTACTCGGTTGTGTGTAGTTTGTAGCTAATGACCACGCTCCCGTTGCAGTTCCTTGTGGTTGATTACCGTTTAAGGTAGTAGAGTAGCTGTTACACAAATCAATATCTGTTCCGGCATTTGATTGAGGGTTGGAGAAAACGTGAACTCGCACTGTGTCATAGGCTAGACAACTTCCTCTATTAATCGTTCTTATTTTTTCAAAATCAGTAGTTGCCGGATAGTTAATTACCGGAGAAAAATTAGGTTGAGCAATTGTTGAGTTGTCTATATTTGCTGTAGGACTCCATGAGTATGTATAGGTGTTTATAGGTGGAAGTCCGATTTGAACTACATCTCCAGAACAAATAGTATCGTATGTAGTAGGAGAAATTAAAGGTAGATTTATCAATATTTGAGAAGGAGTACAGGTACAAGGGTTTAAAGCTGTGTCTATTACTGCTATTAGTTTGCAAGATTGTCCAGCGTTTATATTTAAATTTGTATTATAGCTATAAGTTGAGTTGCCGGGTATTGCGTTGTTTATAGTATCATTTGTTATGTGTGAATCTCCTATCGAATATACACCATTATTGTCATCATCAGAATAAAATTGTATAATAGTATTTGTACCGGAACTAATAGTTTCACCGGTGTTATTTATATCAAAATTTATATTAGCAGTTTCTCCGCTAGGTGGATTAGGTACAGAATAACCAGATCCGTTATTGATATTCAAATAACCTTTGTAGACGAAAATATTTCTAAGAGTATCTGCCGTAGCAACATCAATATTACAGTTTATACCGGTTGAGGAACATAGAGCGTTTCCATATGTTGTAATTTGTGAACTGATTTGTGTTATACCACATAGTAAAACTGCTTCATCCCCATCTATAAGAAAATCAAACCTACAAGTATCTCCAACAGCAACACCAACAGGTAGTTTCCATGCTAAAGAATTTCCTATGATATTTGGAGTTCCATTGATTGGAGGATTCAGTTGTCCGTTAAAACTAGAAGGTTGATAACTAAGTCCGGATCCAAGTAAAACATATATTGAATCAGAGGTGTTAAATGCTTGAGGACCATTATTGATAATTTCAATTTCTACAGGAGTTCCACCTAAGCAAGGTGTGATATATGTGGTGTTAATATTTATAGTGGCTAAATAAGGAGGTAGAGCATCGCCAATAAATACTTGATGAGAAACACCTATATTAGATGTACGGGGAGCACCACAAAATGCACTACCCGTTGTTTTTGCAGATACTCTACTGCCTGAGATATACCCGCAATCGGTATAACACTTAAATTTTATTTTATAGGAATTTTTTGTATTGTCAAGAATGCCACTTAACCCATTATTATTTATAATTGTATTTAACGAAGATATATTCCATTGGTAGTTATTGCCTGAAATAAGTGTTGGATCTGTTATGTTAGTGTATCCTGTTAAGTAATCTAGTTTAGAGCTATTAGGAACGATATACATTCCTGAGGGTAAATAAATGTTGGTTAGTAGATTATAGGCGTTACCCAGTTGATAATCCCTAACAATAATTTCAAATTCAGCAGTATCACATAGTCCTATTGTGTCAGGACTTAAAGTATTGATATTTGTCGAAATTTCAGGCATTAAAGGTGTTATGTATAATGTTATTTTTTGTTTTTCGCAAGGATATGATGCAATATCAGCCGGATAACTTCCACAATTCCAACCAAAATATAAAGCTATACTATCAGAAAAGCATGAGTTTGTATGAGTGAATAATTTATAGCTTTTAGACTCCGTAGCTAGTAATTGACCCGCTTGAAAAATGCCATTTAAGTTTGGATGTAAAATTGTGTTTGTTGATAAGTCAAGTATGCTATCTGCTATAATAGTTCCTGTTGTAGGAGCACCAAACCATATGTTTTCTGCATTTGAAACGGCTGAAGTATTGTTAATTAAAACATCCCATATAACATTTCCTGTCGCTGTGTTAACCGAAATTAAATTTGTTTGCATTGATACATTTGGACGATTGTATGTAATTCTATCCTGTGTGTTTGTATTTGTTATTGTTGAATTTGTTGGATGGAGTTGTGCTACAGGATTAAATTCCCAGTGATAACCTATGTAGCCTGTTGAATCTGCTACATTACAATTGGGCTCATAAGTAACTTGTAGTGTTCCGTAGTACCCATCATCTCCAACCAATATGCTATCATTTAAAGGGTCTGTTCCAAAATATTGATCGACATTAAAGCTATATGTATTTCCTGAAATAGATGAAGGCGTAAGATTAAAATATCCACTAACGGGAGAACCGTTTAAACCAACTGTCGAACTTGCTGATAGAGTTCCCGTAGTACGAACAAAATTAAATTTAGCACTAATGTAGGTATAGTCATCCGGCATTGTTATTTGTAATAAAGAAGGGTTACTCCAATATCGATATTCATATGGGAATAAATTTCCTCCGGCATAATTATTACAACAAGGACCAATACTAAGATAATAATTTTGATATGTAGTAAATCTACCACAAGTACTTGTTTCATAAGTGTTGGGCCCCCAATTTGTTACATAGTAACCTATTACGGAAAAATTTCTCTGAACATTTGGACATCCGTAGATGTTAGGTGTGTCTGAAAGCGATGGGTTTTGTATTGTTGCTGCGTACATATAATTATCGCAAGAACTAGGGATAATAGCTCCCCCTACATTAGAGGTAACAACATAATTAGCTTTAAAGATTATTGAATCTCCATTATCAAGGCTATATCCTACAGGAAAACAACCGGAGCTGATTAACGAATTGATATTTAATTCATGTATAAAATCACGAGTAGTTCCACTTGTTGTAAAAGTTGCAATTGGTATAGAGTTACAAGTGAAGTAACTGCCATTACTAGCATCATAAATAGTAATACTCGAATTAGTAGCCGGAGAAAATCTATTACCTGTACTGGAAATGATACTTCTTGCGTAAATGTAGTTCCAATTAGTAGAACCGGTTTTAGTAACAGTTGCTTTAAAAATTGTTCCGAGAGTATCACCATACATTAACCTGTCTGGTCTGGCTAGAGTTAAGTCAACATTTCCTATACCATCCGGCATCCCATTGTTGTCATTGTCCGGTAACCCAAAATTTATTCTTTGAGCATCAAAACTATATACGTTTATTCCTTCACAGGGAGTAGGACAGATTAATTGTATATCAGCACTTGTGCAGGCTAATTTTAGTTTACACCCACAACTTAAATCCGGAATAAAGTACGAGTTGAGTTGAATTGTAGAAGTACCGTTGGTTGTACAGCTAGAGCAGTTTAATTGAATATCAAATGATACAGTTGATTGTGTTCCGGCAATTGGTCTGTTGTAATAAATTCTTATTGTGTCGCCTAAGTTGTTAACAGAATCAGGCACTCCGCCGATTACATTATTATGGTAATCTCGAATGATAAAAGTAGAAGGGTCAACACTTAAACATTGAGGAAGGATTATCTCATAATAAAAAACTCTATTTGTTGGGTTGTTAGGAATTGGCATATAGGAATCAGTAGTCAAAAAGGAGATGGTTCCGGAAGAATTTCCAAACAACGTTCCCGGAGATTGATTTAAAGACATTTGATGTCTGTAATAAGACGTATATTTACCATTTGTTAAAATGATGGGATATTGCTCACCGCATTTATTTTCATAATCTCCTTGAAAACGCCAACCTAATAAATGATTTCTTTCATTATTATTACAGTAACTAGGGCAACAAGTAAAATGATTCCAAGTTATAACAATAGTATCAGTGGTTTGAATACTGTCAAAAGAAAACTTAACTCTTCCGATTGGATTAGGCGGTAAACAAGCCTTGGTTTGTGAATTGTAAGTTTGAGTAAATGTCAAAGGTTGGGGAGTACTTCCATTAATAGAGTACATAAAACTACTAAGGTTAAAAGAACTATAATAGTTCCATATCATACCTGTCCACCATCCATTAAATAAATCAAGATTAACATTATAAGCTGTACCTGTTCCATTATTTCTAATTGTTAACGATGCCGGAAACCCTCCTGAACCGTTATCTCCAAAACAATATCCGTTATTAGCCAATCCCCCCGAACCTCTTTCGTATCCCGACCATTTATCAAATACTAAATTGGGAGCTTCTCCGGGAAAAACAATGTTTGCACTTTCATGTAGTGTTTGACATTGTTGATTGTTACATCCCCAATAATACGTGAATGAAGATGCCGTTCCGGAACATTGAAGAATAGTAATATTTTCGCAAATAGTAATACTTTCACCGGGATCAAAGAAGTTGTCATTGTTTCCAATTGATGAAAAATCACTATTAGATAAAGTTATTACTTCTGTATATCCTATTGGATTATTAGAGCCAACATCAATAGAGTTAACAGCTATTCCTGCACCGTGCTGATCCTCAATTGTAAAGGAATTTAATTTTCCGCTTCCACCATTTACTACAGTAATACATCTAGTGAAATTATCGCCGATATTCCCAATATAACTTTGATTAGTGATATTAGTAAGAGATAAGTTTGGAATAGTTACTGAATAGACATCTCCTTGATGAGTGAAAGTACTTGGAGTACTATTTCCCGAAGAGTTAATTGCATCAAAATTAAAATCAACTTGATTAAAAATTGTACCTCCGGCATCAATGTAACTTTGAACGTCACAACCGGTTTCAATTGTTATTGAAAACGAATAATTACTAAGTGTAGTTATATCAGGAATTGTAAAAATAGGGTGTTCTAAATTACTTAAATTGGCTTCAGTAGCATTCACTGATGAACCTGTTATATATTTTATCCCGCTTGGTAAAGAAATAGTTACGGTATCATTAGCAATTGTAAATGGAGAAGGGTTTTCAATATTAACGGTATAGGTAGCTGTGCCTAAGCAAGGTGTAAGTCCATTGCTAATAGAAGAATTAACAAGAATTAAATTATTTTGAGCAAAAGCCCCACCAAAAGTAAACAGTAAGACGAGGGTAAGTAAAATATTTTTCATAAGTTAAGACTTTGAATATTATTATTTGGGGTGTTCCCCTGATTTACAAAACAAATATATCGCTCTCGCGAAACATTTGTTTTGTAAATCAGGGTCGGGCTATCACTACTCACTCTTTTGTGTTGCATAAGTGCAACAACACAAAAGGAGTTCAAACATGCCGTTCTATCCCTAACACAGTTGAAATAAGTACAAAGAAAATGAAGTTTAGTATTCTTAGACGATGAATATTTTCTTTGCATAGCCGGAGCTATGAAAAGAAAATATGAAGAAGTATGAGGATACTAAAAACATTTTATTGTGCTTAGGTTAACTGAGTTAGGGATATCAATCCCTAACACGTTGACAATATCTAATTTAATTATTAAGGCTAACGTATTTATAAATAACAGGTTGCCTAAAAAATAATTTTAAATACATTTTATGTAACGGTTAAAAATAGATAAACCAAATATATGTAAAAAAAATATTAAAAAGATGTTGTTAATAAAAAAAGATGAAATAGAATGAATTATCCGTAATAACTGAATAGAAATCAGTCTGCATTTTTAATAGGAATTTCCATCGAATCCTCTTTGTCGGTTACAACAAAATAACGGGGGTCTTCAATGTCCGTTTCTATAATATCTTCAAAATGTTTATTTCCTTTTATGAGTAATTTTCTGCAATCCGGACTAAGGTGTTTTAATGTAACTTTTTTGCCTAGTTTTTCATATTTGTTTACGAGGTTTTTTATAGCTTCCATTCCTGAGTGATCACTTACTTTTGACTCAATAAAGTCTATTTCAATGTTGTTGGGGTCGTTTGAAACATCAAATTTAGAATTAAAATTCTGAACAGAACCGAAAAACAAAGGCCCCCATATTTCATAAACTTTCGTTCCATCTTCTTTTATCCTTTTTCGAGCCCTTATTTTTACTGCGTTTTCCCAAGAAAAAACCAAAGCAGAAACAATGATACCGGTAACAACTGCAACCGCTAAATCAAAAATAACCGTTAAAGCTGAAACTAAAACAATGACAAAAGCATCTGAAACTGGTATTTTATGTAAAATCCTAAAACTAGACCAAGCAAAGGTTCCGATTACAACCATAAACATAACCCCCACCAATGCAGCAATCGGTACTTGTTCGATGTAAGATGAACCAAATAAAATAAAACTAAGCAAAGTAAGTGCAGCAACAACTCCGGATAAACGACCTCTGCCTCCTGAATTGATATTAATAATGGATTGCCCAATCATTGCACATCCTCCCATTCCTCCAAAGAACCCATTTATGATATTTGCTCCGCCTTGAGCAATACATTCACGGTTTCCGTTTCCGTGTGTCTCGGTCAATTCATCGATTAGATTTAAGGTCATTAACGACTCAATTAAACCTACGGCAGCTAAAATAGCAGCATAAGGAAAAATAAATTTTAATGTTTCAAGATTCAGTGGAATTAGTTGAAACATTTCCGTACTGAATTTTGGGAGCCCTCCTTTTAGTCCTTCACCACCACCATCTCTGATAAAAGTGCCGACGGTACTAATATTTAAATCGGGTAGTAAGGTTATAGATAAAATAGCGACAACCAAAATAGCCGTAAGTGCAGCGGGAATTTTGGTTGTGATTTTAGGTAAAATATACATGATGAGCATGGTTAATCCTACAAGTCCCAACATAGCATAGAGTTCCATTCCTTGTAGCCAAACCTTGGCATATTCACCGGTTAAAGGATCTATTATTTTGTTACCGTATTCATCTAAGTGGTGCGTTTTGAACATCCCCAATTGCGAAAGAAAAATAACGATAGCCAATCCATTTACAAATCCCATCATAACAGGGTGGGGGATAAGACGAACAAATTTTCCCATCTTAAATATTCCGGCACTCATCTGTAAAAATCCCACCAAAAGCAAGGTGAGAAATAAATACTGAACGCCCATATTTTCTATTGGAATTTCAAGTGATAAACCAATATCATTACCACGTTTTACTAAAGTAACCATAACCACCGCCATAGCTCCGGTAGCTCCCGAAATCATTCCGGGTCTTCCGCCGAATATGGAGGTAATTAGCCCCATCATAAAAGCACCGTACAACCCCACCAAAGGGTCAACGCCGGCAACAAAAGCAAAAGCAACCGCTTCAGGAATAAGGGCTAAAGCCACCGTTAATCCGGATAAAACATCATTTTTGGCATTAGCCGTTTGCCTTCTTATTAAACTCATCATCATCCTTGTCAAAATTTTTGTATTACGCAAAAATTCGGCAAAGATAAACTTGTTTTTTGATTACGAATGAGATATGTTCATTGTTTTATGATTAACACGCGACTTTAAAATCTGGATACCCCACCTTAGTTGCTGAGGTAGCGATTGAATCAAAATAGTAAGAATACTATTTATTATTGTTTTATGCAATATAAAAACGCTACATTTCTAGGGCGGTTTTCAGGGGCTGTTGGAACTAAGCGAGAAGCATCGAATTTAAGCTGATACCCCCTTACATTAGAACCTGAAGTTAGATTAGCTGTTATATATGGATTATAGTTTCCATTATGGTAGAATGTATTACTTGGTGAATTAAATCCAGGCATACTAGTAAACATAAAGGATTCTATATCACCCACGATATTCCTAATAGCGTCACCCTGGGCTGAACCTAAAGTCCTCCCAACATCAACACCTCTACCGTTGTCTAAACCTCGAACAAACTCGCCTCTTAAATCGGGCATTCCTCCTGTTCCGTCTGCTGGAGCCCATCCGGTAGGACAAGTAGCTAAATTAAAAGCCATAATAGCCCCGGCCGGTACACCGGAGTATTGCCAACTCCCTTTCCCATTCGCATCAGAAGTTAATACTTTACCCGCTCCTTGTGTACCATCTACTATTTTTACAGAACCTTGTACCTCTAGCTTTTCTGTTGGGGTGGTAGTATTTATACCTACATTACCATTGTTTAAAATTCTCATTTTTTCTGTTTCTGTAGCAGATAAACGTGTACCAAAAGCAAGATACCCCTGTGTAGAACTTGTTTCAGATAAAACTCCTCCCTCAATATATCCCATAATTTTATTATTAGGGTTTGGGTCACTTGCTTCACTAAGAGATAGTAATATTCGACTAGTTTCATTTGTGCCTGTTCCATTTCCGTAAGTTTTTCTATTATCTATTACTAGACCAGAAAAAACACCATCGACCATATCGTAAATATGTAATTTATTAAAGGGGGTTATAACACCTATCCCCACTTTCCCTTGCGTAAAAATATCATCATTAATACTGGAAGGAGCAGAAGTTGTTCCTACTTTATACCAATCAGCATCGGTAAGAGAAGATAAGTCAACTGTTTGGCTTGTTCCATTTTGGATACCAATGGTTAATATAGTTCCTGATAATCCGGAACCACTAATGTTTTGGTTATCGGTATTGTCTAAATAACCGCTCAAATCAACGGTTGTACCGTCGTTGGTCAAAGATAATGTATTTCCGTTTAGCGATAAATCTTGATTATCGGTGTTATCTAAATACGGAGTTAAATCAATATTGGTTGGAGTACCGTTATTGGTAATGGTTAAGATATTTGTCGTTGTATTCAAACTCAAATCTTGTATTTCATTGGTCGGGTCGCTGTCAGCATCGTTTAGTAATCCCGTCAAAT
>JALTUD010000059.1 GCA_027047735.1 Flavobacteriales bacterium
GTTACACCACTAAAACATTAAATTAAATACCATTTAGCAACATTCATAAATTATTCCTACATTTGAGTGATTGCTCCATCAAAATTGATTCAAAACACTTAACCAACAAAACCATGAAAAAGATTTTCGTTCCTCTTCTTTTAATTTCATTACAAAGCTTAGCACAACAACCTAAAGATAAAGGAATATACGTAAAAGAACCCGTTAGTTACTATCAGCATACAATCGTTAAATCATTAAACGGAACATACGATACCGTTCAGCACTTGAAATTTAAAGTTGACAATCAAGGTAAAGACTTTCCCACCAATCCTAAACTATATACAACCGTATGGCACAGTCCTAAAATATCACAAGGTAACACAGGTACTTGTTGGTCGTTTTCAACTTCTTCATTTATGGAAAGTGAAGTGTTTAGAATTACAGGTAAATCGGTCAATCTTTCTGAAATGTACACCGCTTATTGGGAGTATGTAGAACGCACCAAATACTTTGTTCAACATAAAGGGGATATGCACTTGGGTGAAGGTTCGGAAACCAACGCCATTGCTAAAATAATGAAATTGTATGGAGCTGTCCCTTACTCTGTTTACCAAGGGAAGTCAGGAGATGATGTTTTCTATAACCACGAACCTATGTTTGCTGAAATTGAACAACTTTTTGCTGAAATAAAAGTTAATAACGATTGGAATGAAGATAAAGCCGTGCAAAAAGTCAGGGCAATTTTAGATAAATACATCGGAAAAGTACCAACGGAATTTGAATACGAAGGTGAAAAAATCACTCCAAAAGAGTTTTTAAAAATCATACAAATAAATCCCGATGATTATGTAAATTTTATGAGTCTGATGCAGTCCCCTTATTACACCAAAACAATCTACGATGTACCGGATAATTGGTGGAGAGATTCCAATTATAATAACTTGCCTTTAGACGATTTTATGGCTCTTATAAAATCAGCCATAGAAACAGGATATAGCATGAGTATAGGTGGCGATGTTTCAGAACCGGGATTCGATAAGATTTCGCAAACAGCAGTCATTCCAACATTTGATATCCCATCAGACTACATTGACGAATCGGCAAGACAACTACGTTTTAACAACGGAGCGACCACCGACGACCACGCCATGCACTTAATCGGGTATTATGTTAAAGAAGGAACTACTTGGTTCTTAATAAAAGACTCCGGTTCAGGTTCAAGAAATGCAGGAGAAAAAGATGAAAAATTCGGTTACTATTTTATGCACGAAGATTACGTAAAATTAAAAATGATGACCATTACCATTCATAAAGATGGTGCTCAATGGATTTTGGATAAGATGAGGAAATAGCTTTTCTTTTATCATGAACATATTTAAAGTTAGTATAGGCATAAAATCAAACATATGAAAAAACTATTTTTTATAACAATAATAATTTCTGTCTTTGTAAAGACAATTGCTCAAACCGCTCCAATTGTATACGTTTCAGGTGATGGTAGTGGCGATTTTAATGCCTACGGAGATACAGCACAAGTGGTTATTAATGAAGCCTTAGATTTTGTGGCTACTAACCCTAATTTTACAACGGTCTATTTAAAAGGAGAACATACGTATTACATTGACGAGCCCATCTTTATTTCCAGCAACACGGTTCTTACAGGAGATAGTAATGCCAAAATTGAACTAAAACAAAATGTTGCATGGTGGACTCCCAATAAACCTATGATTGCTCAAAAAGGACGTACAACGCAATGGAACGCATGGGGTGACTACGGAGATAGTATTGCAAATGTAGAAATTTATGGTTTTGAAATCAGTGGAGGATTACTTCAACAAGAACCAACCGGAGCTGACTTTATACCCATCATTCACTTTTGTTATCCACATAATGTTTCCATTCACGACATGCATATTCACGATAGTAAATGGGATATTATTCGCTTAACGAGTTCGGGAGGTATAAATGGCGATACCCAGCAAGATTGTAACTTATCGAAAGTGTATAACAACCATATAGAACATTCCGGACACGAAGGGATTTGTTTTATCGGACTGAAAAATTTTACTATTTATAACAACACGATTTACTCTACTAGAACAAACTGCGGAGTTAGGTGCAAAGATGATGATGTTTTTGATATTCACGATAACATTATTGGAAATGCCATAGCTAAATACTCAAGTGGATATGCCGGTATATTTGTAGAAAATCAATATACTCCATTGTTGGGGCATGTAGAACTATTTAATAATGTTATTTATGGTAAAAACGGTGGAATACACTTGGGAAGCGACGAACAAGCAGGAAGCCCTCCCTACCCTTTTGGTACGCGAAAAAACATACATATACACCACAATAAAATATACAAAATCAAGGACGATATAACCGACACAGGTTTTATAATGGAAGGCGGTATTTCCATTGCAGGTTACGACAGTACACTTATCGAACATAATATAATTGATGGTTGTACGACAGATGGCATCATTTTTAATAATCGACTGGCAGATGGAGCGGGTTATCAAACTTTTATAAGAAATAATATTATAATGAATGTAACCGATACTGCGTTAAATAATAGAGATGCTTCGATTCATTCTTTTGTTTCTGAAAACAATCTTTTATACAATAATGGAATTGATTACGCTAACACGAGTTCATCGACCGATATTTATGATAATCCTTTATTTGCTTCATCACATAGCACTATAAACCAATGGCACCATATTGT
>JALTUD010000060.1 GCA_027047735.1 Flavobacteriales bacterium
ATTCCGTTCGGTAGGCTACAACGAGCCGTGGAATGGATTATATAAAGGAAAAAGATTACCGGTAGGCACGTATTACTATGTCATCGAGTTAAACGACCCTAACTTCCCTGATGCATACACAGGACCAGTAACCATTATGAGGTAGATAATTTATGAAAAACGAATTAAAATATAAAATAATAGAACTATGGGAATTGGTACGATTCCTATGGTTAGGGCGTTCCCCTCATTTGCTAAACAAGCATATCCGTTTTCACGGATACACTTGTTTAGCAAATGAGGGTCGGGCTATCACTACTCACTCTTTTGGTTTGCATATATGCAACAAACCAAAAGGAGTTCAAACACGACGTTCTATCCCTAACGCGGGACGAAGTACAACAAAACAAAAAATGAAACTGATAGGTGTAAGTATAGTATTGTTTTTTGGAGTTTTCGGAAAAATAACGGCACAACAATTACCCTTATACAGCCAGTATTACTTCAATGACTACGCGGTAAACCCTGCCGTAGGAGGAACGAGAGCCTATATAGACGCACGTTCCAATCACCGCTACCAATGGACAGGAGTAACCGATGCCCCAAGAACCTATACATTAAGTATGCACGGTCCCATGAAAAAAGGAAATGCAGGGTTAGGTGGTTATCTGTTTACCGATAACGTAGGGCCAACCAGAAGAACAGGAGCTCAGTTTTCCTATACCTATAAATTTAAAATCACAAGACAAATAAAAATAGCACTAGCTCTAAGCGGAGGAATATTGGAATGGAAATTAGACGCACAAAAGATACACCTGTACGACCCTAACGATCAAGTGATAGTAAACGGAGTAATGAGAACATTAGTACCCGATGCCAAAGCAGGGTTTTATATGTACCACCCCAAATGGTACGTTGGGGTGTCAGTTCCCAATTTAATACCCAGCAAGCTAAAATTCAACAATGCCTTATACACCGGACTCAGTCGTTTAGAAACACATTTTTTTGCAACCGCAGGATATAAATTCAGAATGTCAAGAGACTTCAAACTAGAACCGGCTTTGTTAGTTAAATATGTCAAGCCTGCACCTACGCAAGTAGATATAATGGCTCGTTTGTTTTGGAAAGAAAAAATCTGGATAGGAGGTGTATTCCGAACAATGGACGCCGCTTCCGTTTTAGTTGGTGTTACCTATCGTCAAAATATTTCATTTGGTTATTCTTATGATTTTACAACTTCCAATATCCGAAATTACAGTAATGGAACACACGAGTTGTATATAGGATTAAAATTCACAAAATACAAAGAGAGTGAAGAGAATGATATAAGTGATGAGTTTCTTAAAAATAAACGAAAAAAGGTAACTAAGAAAAGTAAATTAAAACAGCTATAAAATGTTTACAGGAATCATAGAAGAATTGGGCGAGGTAGTAGCGTTACGAAAAGAAAAAGGAAACTTGCATATAAAAATTCAAGCAGAGTTTAAAGATGAATTACAAATAGACCAGAGTGTAGCACATAACGGAGTTTGCCTGACGGTAGTTGAAATCGATAATGAAGGTTACACCGTTACCGCTATCGATGAAACCCTTCAAAAATCAAATTTAGGAGATTTAAAAGAGGGAAATGAAGTAAATTTGGAGAGATGTACAGTTCTCGGAAGTCGATTAGACGGACATATCGTTCAAGGACATGTTGACCAAACAGCCGAATGTATAAATATCGAAGAGGAAGCAGGTAGTTGGAAATTTACGTTTCGGTTCGAAAACAAAGGAAATGTAACCGTAGAAAAAGGCTCAATCACAATTAACGGAGTAAGCTTAACTGTTGTTGACTCAAAAGAAAATGAATTTTCGGTAGCCATTATTCCTTACACGTTTGAGCATACCAATTTTAAACAACTTAAAGTCGGAGATAAGGTGAATTTAGAGTTTGATATTATCGGTAAATACGTAACCAAATTAATCCAACACAGATTGGATACTATACGATGAAAAAGGCAGGGCTATTAATTCTCGGAATCATTGCTTTTAGTTTTCTCTTCGCTCAGAAAACCATTCGATTCAATAAATTATCGATTCGAGACGGCTTATCACAAAGTAGTATTTTGTCTTTAATACAAGATGAAAAAGGATTTATTTGGGCAGGAACACAAGATGGATTAAACCGTTATGATGGATATTCATTTAAAGTGTATAAGCATCAGATTGATAACAAAAATTCATTATCCAATTCATTTATTAACAGTGTTCAACAAGACTCGAAAACCTTACAGTTTTGGATAGGAACACAAAACGGAGGATTGAACCGATATGACCCTGTCAAGGAAAGATTTCATTCTTTTCCAAAAGAGAATATCCTTGCACAAATTGATGTACAGGAGTTAAAAATTGATGCAAACGGTTCTGTTTGGTTTACCACACAAAACAGCGGATTGTTTCATTATTGGTCTTCCAGCGACAAGTTAGAACGTTACAATACCTCAAATGGTTTTCCGACCAATAAATTGAGTAGAATACTTATAGTTGAAAATAAAATTATATTGGGTACAAGAGGACGAGGAGTGGTAGTCTTTGACAAAAAAACAAGGAAAGCAAAGTTACTCAATGAAACACAAAATCTTTTAGATAATACCATTCTTTCGATAGTAAAGTACGCTGATAAAAAAGTGCTTATCGGAACAAATGAAGGAATTAATCTTTTGGATTTAGAAAAGATGACCATTCAACTTCCGGATTTTATTCAGGATAAAAATGTCAATTTTGCATCGGCGATATTAGTCTTGGACAGTACAATTTGGGTAGGTACAAATGGAAATGGATTAATTTGTTTCCAAAAAAAAGGAGAGCAATATATAAGAGACGAGTTTGTTCAAAATGATTTCAACAGCCATTCATTGTCCAGCAACATTATTAACTCTATTCTAAAGGATAGGTTTGGAACTATTTGGATAGGAACACAAGACGGATTAAGTTATTTTGATCCCGTAAAACAATTTTTTGAGCATTATAATCATCTCTATGGAGATAAAAACAGTTTGTTGGATAAAAATGTATGGAGTATTTATGAAGACGGAAAAACTTTGTGGGTAGGAACTAGAGATGGAGTTACCTCAATCGAAACTTCAGAAGATAAATATACGCGTTACCCTTATAATGGGAAAACAGTAAATAATAGTGTCTATGCAATAACCAAAGACAAATACAATCGCTTTTGGGTGGGAACGGTTGACGGTTTGTTTCATTTTGTTCCCGAACAAAAACGCTTTATTCCTATTGAATTTAGAGAAACTAATGAAAACCAACATGAGAACCGAGTAAATCATTTACACATTGATCAATCCGATAACTTATGGGTTGCTTGCAACGAAGGGATATCAAAGCTGAATTTAAGCAGTCTGGAATATAAGTTTTACAGTAATCTCGATACCGGGAGATATCAATTACCGAATTACGAATGCAAAACCATAACCGTAGATAAAAACAAAATTTTATGGATTGGGCTAAATGGTGGCGGTATATGCAAAGGAGTGCCTGACGCATACGATTCAACACGCTACCAATTTGTAAATTATACCAATGAAGGAGAAGACACCTTGTCAATCAGTAATAACACTGTGTTATCTATTTTGGAGGGCTATAATCATTCAATATGGATAGGAACTTACGGGGGCGGATTGAACAAAATGGACATCACACAAGATTTGTTTGAAGTCTATACCGAGGAAAACGGATTGTCTAATAATGCCATTTACGGATTGTTGCGAGAAGATTCAGCAAGAATATGGGTAAGTACCAACTTCGGTTTGTCGCGGTTCAATACGGTGGATACGCTGTTTAAGAACTTTACGGAGGATGACGGTTTACAAAGTAACGAGTTTAACAATGGAGCTTATCACAAAGGGAAATCGGGGAAAATGTATTTTGGTGGGATAAACGGTTTAAATGCTTTTTACCCTTCTAAAATTCAACAAAATAAAATACCGCCTAATGTTGTGATTACCGATGTGTTGTTATTTAATGAATCTATTATTAAGAAGATAGATACCTTACCTTCGCCCATTTATTTAAAAACATTGAAGCTCCCTTACAAGGAGAATAACGTAACCTTTAAATTCGCAGCTTTACACTATACACATCCCGAAGGTAACAAATACAGAATAATGCTGGAAGGTTTGTACGAAATACCTTTAGATTTAGGTGATATGGAGCAGATTAACTATTCCAATCTTTCTCCTGGAACTTATTTATTTAAAGTGTGGGCAGCTAATTCCGATGGAGTTTGGACAGAAAACCCAACGGAAGTTCGGTTAATTATTACACCGCCATTTTGGAAAACGTGGTGGTTTGTTACGGCAGCTTCATTTTTTGTCTTGTTGATTTTTTATATTTCCTATGTTATCCGAATCAGTGCGATGAAATCGCAAAAGAGAAAGCTGACTTTCTTAGTGGAGAAAAGAACAAAGACAATTACCAAGCAAAAACAAGAAATAGAAAAACAAAAAGAATTATTGGAAATAGAAAAGAATAAAGCCGAAGAATTGCTTTTAAATATATTACCCGCCGAAACAGCTGAAGAACTTAAAAACAAAGGACAAGCACGTACACGTTATTATCGATTGGTAACCGTTATGTTTACCGATATAGTAGGTTTTACTAAAATAGCGGAACGAATGTCGCCGATTGATTTGGTAACTCGTTTGGATAAGCTCTTTAAGGTTTTTGATGAAATCATAGATAAGCATCAAATAGAGAAAATTAAAACAATCGGAGATGCGTATATGGCGGCCGGAGGTGTGCCTTTGAGAGATAAAGAGAACCCCGTAAACAGTGTGTTGGCAGCTTTGGAGATTCAAGCATATATGAAGCAACAAGAAAAAGAGTTGAAAGCTAAAGGGGAAGAATATTGGGAGTTAAGAGTCGGGCTACACACAGGCGATGTGATTGCGGGGGTAATTGGTAAAAAACGTATTGCTTACGATATTTGGGGGAATACGGTAAATGTAGCTCAACGTATGGAAACCGCCGGAGAACCAGGGAAAGTGAATGTATCCGGAACTACCTACGAACATATAAAACCTTATTTCAACTGTACGTACAGAGGAAAAATTGCCGCCAAAAACAAAGGTGAGATTGATATGTACTTTGTCGATAGGATAAAACCACACCTTTCTAAAGATGCCGATGGAACAATACCGAATCAAAAATTTAAGGATTATGTGAATTTGCATATTTACAGTAGTATCAACTACCGTAAAGCGGAAAGACATATTATGCGAATACTGGAAGAAAAATTGTCGCCTAAATTGCACTATCATGGCATACATCACACGTATGATGTAGTGGATGCCGTAGAACGAATTGCAATAATGGAAGGGGTATTGGATGAGGATATTTTTGTCTTGAAATCAGCGGCGACATATCACGACGCAGGGTTTGTAGAGCAATATGATAATAATGAACCTATTGGAGCAAGAATGGCTTCGGAGATTTTGCCGAAGTACGGATATACGCCGGAGCAAGTAAAAATTGTCGAGGAATTAATCTATGCTACCAGAATACCGCATAAACCCAATAATTTGTTGGAAGAAATTATTTGTGATGCAGATTTGGACTATTTGGGTAGAGATGATTTCTTTGAAATATCCGACACACTGAGACGAGAATTGAGAGACCACGGCAAAATAAACAGCGACAGATTGTGGGATGAAATTCAAGTAAAATTCTTAACACAACATAAGTATTTTACTAAGTCCGCAATTAAATTGCGACAAGAAAAGAAAATGAAACATTTGGAAATAATAAAACAACGTTTGAAAGAGGATAATTATGTGGATTGATTTTATATATATATATTTGTCCTTTAGGAAAATAAATAATAGTATGAAGAAAATAATTATATTACTAATTGTAGCTTTAGTATTTGTTAGTTGCGGTGTAAACGAGCATTTGTCTTATAATGAGAATCAGCAACAAACGAGCGTTCAATTGTCTAAAGCCAACTTTATTGTAGTTGCTAAAGTAAAAGGGGAAGCTACAGCTACCTATTGGTTTGGTATTGGGGGGATTAGAAATAAAGCGTTAGTAGAGATGGCTAAGGCTGATATGCTTTCTAAAGCAAATATATTAGGTAAGTCCAGAGCGATTATTAATGTTACTTCGGAGATACATCATTTAGGTGTTTTATCTCCTGTTTATTACCGTAAAACAGTAATAGTGAGTGGACATGTTATAGAATTTACAGATAAATAATAGATGTATAAAATGTATAAAACGATATTGCTAGTTGTAGGAGTACTTTTATTTACTTTTGCTTCAGCTCAAGAAACGAAAACAATTGACCAAGTTCATTTGAAAATAGGGAAAGTATTAGAGGGGAAGGTAATTGAAACAAAACCTGGGGAGTATATTATATTTCAACCTAGCGGAAAAGATGCCGATCAAATTTACATTAAAGAAGATGATATTATAAAAATCGTACAAGTTGAAGTAAAGGAAAAAGAAAAAATAAAGAAAGTGTTTTATGCTAATTATTCATATTTAGCATATAATTATAATTTAACTACTAAAGATACTGTCAGCAATGTGGGTGTTTATTTTTCAAACGGAATATTAATTCAAATTAATCCTTCCTTTGGTTTTGATTTGGGTGTAGTTGTAGGTTTATGTAAAGGGAGTCGATTAACAGGAATTCCTGTTATGCTTAATATAAAATTAAATAAAACGTTTTCGGATAAAATCACCGGATTTTATTATATTGAAGGAGGGATTGATTTTTATAGTTATAAAAATCAATATAAAAATGATGGGTATTTTAATCTTATAGGAGGTTCAGGAGTAGGAGTGAAGTTACAAAGGGATGATAAACTTTCGGTGTTTAGTGCTATAGGAGTAAATAGAACCATGATTGAAACACCTAGAATTACGAATTACTATGTTAACGAAACATTGTATAGAACGGATGTTATACTAGGAGAACATCCTGTAAGTTTTTTACAATTGAGTGTAGGTATAAATTTTTAAGCATTTAATATGAAGTATTTTTTTATTGTATTATCGATTATTTCTATTTTAACAAGTTGTAGGAAAGAAGAAGTGGTAACGAGAGTTGACGGATATCCACCTGATGTTGTTTTTTTTAGGTATGCTAAATTACTTAAATTCGAATTGGTGTATCTTTCTTCGTTTAATAATACTCTTCAAGAATATAATATAATGATAAAGGATGCTTATGGATATTATATTTACTATAATGCAGACCACAGTTTTGAAGAATTACCCTATTCTTATGACTTCTATAATAACTTTATAAGTATTTCAGGCTTGTCGAAAAATATTTTGTTTAAGGTTCAAAGAAATAATATTTCTGTTGGAGAAGTTATCTTTAATCTTGAGGATTATAAAATGGCTACTGTTCCAAAAAATCGTAATGCTAATGGCTATAGTATAGAACAAACCATAGAGTATAATGATAATCAGAATGGAATGGTAGTTCGCTTAACGTTTCAATTACTTCAATAATTTCAATATTTTTTAGTAATACCTTCCCTCCCTATTAATTTTGAAAAGGGAATCTTAAGTAAATAAATTATTCTACTTGGGGATGTTACGGATAAGTATATAATTTTTTATTTCTATTGCTAAGGTTTTGTGAAAAATTCTTTCTTGTTTAATGAAACTAAAATTCACGTTCTCAGCACTTATTACACTTGCGTTAGGGATAGAACGGCGTGTTTGAACTCCTTTTTGCCCTCCTCCTTTTGAGGGCAAAAAGAGTGAGTAGTGATAGCCCGACCCTTTTCTTCTAAAACGGCGTTTCGCGGTAGCGATATGCTGTTTTAGAAGAAAAGGGGAACGCCCAAATCATTATCTAAGCATAGAACTTTCATAGTACCGATAAAAAAGTTTATCTTTGACAGTCAAACCTTAAATCGGGGATAAATAGAATGGCAAGTATAAGACAAGAAAGAATAGCTGAGTTGATTCAGCAGGAGTTAAGCATAATTTTTCAGCGTAATGCTCGTGAATTTTGCAATGGGGCAATGGTAAGTGTTACCAAGGTAAGAATAGCACCGGATTTGTCGGTGGCAAGAGTGTATTTGAGTATATTCGGAGCAAAGGATAAAGACGAAGTACTAAAGCATATCAATACCGTTAAGCCTAAGGTAAAACACGCTTTGAGTCAAGTCATTCGTCATCAGTTGAGAAAAACGCCGGATTTGAATTTTTATATTGACGATTCGTTGGACTATGCAATGGAAATCGAGGAATTGTTGAAGAAATAAGCGGATGAAAAAGTTATTTAAATTTGTCCTCAACACCGTTCCGCGTCCCATTCTTATTCGTATGAGTTATGCGTTTAAGGCGGTGGCACCAATAGTCTTAAAGGGGGATAACGTAGAATGTCCGGTTTGTGAAAAATCATTTAAAAAGTTTTTACCCTACGGATATGGAGATCACCAACGCGACAATGTGCTTTGTCCGTATGATTTGACATTGGAGCGGCATCGGTTAATGTGGGTCTATCTCAAAACCAAATCGAATTTCTTTACCGATGAATTAAAGGTGATGCATATTGCACCCGAACAGTGTTTTTACAAGCGATTTAGAAAGCAAGAAAATATAGATTATACCACAGGAGATTTAGAGTCGCCGCTAGCGGATATTCATTTTGATTTGCACGACATTCCTTTAGAGGATAATCAATACGATGTGATTTTCTGTAATCACGTATTGGAGCATGTGGAGGACGACAAAAAATGTATGAGTGAGCTCAAGCGAATAATGAAACCCGGAGGTTGGGGCATCTTTCAAGTGCCGATTGACTATACAAGAGATTACACGTATGAAGACCCAACGATAACCGA
>JALTUD010000061.1:0-2498 GCA_027047735.1 Flavobacteriales bacterium
TTTTTCCATCGAACCGGTTGGAATAGTAAAAGCCTCAAATGTAAATGTTCTGATAATGGTAGCCGCAACAATAGCAAAGCCCAAAGCATCCGTCCATTCAGCCGGCATTGATTTTTTATTGGGTTTATCTTTAGCTCCCAACAATTTAAAAGCAAACAAAATCAAATGACCGATAAACGGAGCCATAAAGAATAAAGTGATATGGTCGTGTAATGTTCTTTTTTCTCGGTCTTCTTTTTTGCTCCAATCTGTAGGTTTTGCAACCTGAATCGTATCATCAAAAGCTATTTTCGGTAGGTAATACCAAGGCAAAACAATACAAAGTACCGTTTCTTTTGCACTATATCTTCCAAATAGACGCATCGTTTCAACATGCAACGCTACTGTTATGATTAGTCGTACAAAAGGAATAAAAAGCAGGAAAATCCACCACCAAGGTTTTTTTAATATTTTCAGCCAAATAAAGTAGTTGTAAAGAGGAATAAATCCCTCCCATTTGGGTCTGCCCGCTTTTTCAAATATTTTCCAAAGCACTGCAAAGTGCATCAAAATGGTTAGGTAAATCAATAGTTCTGCAATTGTCATTTTTTATTGTTTTTTATAAATGAAGACGATATATCTTCCATAACTACAGTGAAAGATGGTTTAAAAATCTAAAACATCTTTCATTGTGAAAATTCCTCTTTTATTTTGTATAAATTCCGCTCCTAAAACCGCACCCAAAGCAAATCCGTCTCTGTTTTTTGCGGTATGTTTTATTTCTATTGTATCAACATTGGAATCGTAGGTTACCGTATGAGTTCCGGGTACGTTTTCTATTCTTTTGGATTCTATTGGGATAGAAGTTTCATCTTTTGTTTGTCCTTTCTCCCAATGTTTAAAATGGATATTGTTTTCAATAATTTGTTGTGCCAATGAAATAGCAGTACCGCTTGGTGCATCTAATTTTTCGGTATGGTGAATTTCCTCTATTTTTAGTTTGTATTGCGTCTGTTTACTCATCAATTGAGCTAACCTGCGATTGATTTCAAAAAAGATGTTTACCCCAATACTGAAATTGGTGGCGTAAAGCATAGCTTGTTCTTCTTTTTTACATCGTTTACTAATCAGCTCAAATTCACTATACCAACCGGTTGTTCCTACAACAACAGGGACATCCGCATCAAAGCAAGTAAAAATGTTATAGGGAGCATTCTGTGGTGTTGAAAACTCAATGGCAACATCAACTCCTTTTAAATCTTTAGGACTAAAAATTGTTGTACTGTTTGTTTTTAATACAATTTCATGTCCTCTTTCTGTTGCTATTTTTTCAATAGCTTTCCCCATTTTCCCGTAACCCAATAGTGCCAGTTTCATTTCTCTATTTTGTTAAGCAATCGTTTCCGGAGTGCTTTGTTTTAGTTTGTTATAAGACTCAACTACCGCTTGGTGGCTGACAGTTTTTGTTTTATATTCTTCTATTATTTTTTTCTTTTCTTCGTCTGTTGCACCCAATTGATTCAAGATATTCAACAAGTGCATTTTCATATGTCCTTTTTGAATACCGGTAGTAACTAATGAACGCAAAGCTCCAAAATTTTGGGCTAAACCAATGGTTGCTGTAATTTCCATTAATTCCGAGGCATTAGGATTGCCTAATAAATCATAGGAAAACTTAACCATCGGGTGTAGTTTAGTTAGTCCGCCAACTGTACCTAAAGCCATAGGTACTTCAATCCAAAATTTAAAAATACCGTCTTTGACTTCAACGTCGGTCAAACTTCTGTATTGTCCATCTCTAGAAGCGTACGTGTGTCCGGAAGCTTCTACCGCTCTAAAATCATTTCCCGTAGCAATGACAACTGCATCAATACCGTTGTAGATACCTTTGTTATGCGTCGTAGCTCTATATGGTTCTATTCGAGCAATATGAACTGCCTGTTCAAATTTAGTTACAAATTCATCTGCCGACATATCGGTTCCTTCGGTCAATTCTTCAACAGGACAACTCACTTCGGAGCGTACAATACATTCCGGTGTGTAATTGGATAAGATGCACATGATAATTTGCACCTTTTTTTCTTCATCTGTAAGTGATTCGTCTTTGGCTAACTCACTTTTTAGTGTTTCAGCAAATTGTTCCAAAATACTATTAATGAAATTTGCTCCCATAGAATCACAGGTGTCAAATTTTGCCATTAATTGATAGTAGTTCGGTTCTAAATCCGATTTGTTGATGAGTTGCAGGTCTAGAATACCTCCGCCTCTTTTACGCATGTTTGCCGTTAATTCTTCTGTGTCGTTAAAGAATTTTTCTTTGTTTTTTTCAAAGAAAGCTCTCAGTTTTGTGTACTCCCCATGCCAAGCGAAATGGACATGCCCGATTTTTATCATCGAAACAACGGATGCTTTAAATCCTCCGCGGTTTAACCAAAAAGAGGCAGATTTTGCCGATGCTGCAATAACTGAACTTTCTTCAATTGCCATTGGGATACAATAAATTTTATCGTTTATTTTAA
>JALTUD010000061.1:2508-2710 GCA_027047735.1 Flavobacteriales bacterium
CCATTAATTGATAGTAGTTCGGTTCTAAATCCGATTTGTTGATGAGTTGCAGGTCTAGAATACCTCCGCCTCTTATACGCATGTTTGCCGTTAATTCTTCTGTGTCGTTAAAGAATTTTTCTTTGTTTTTTTCAAAGAAAGCTCTCAGTTTTGTGTACTCCCCATGCCAAGCGAAATGGACATGCCCGATTTTTATCATCGA
>JALTUD010000062.1 GCA_027047735.1 Flavobacteriales bacterium
TCATTTTCCCATCCCCAAAATTTTTATTAATTTAAAAATTGTAACCTTGGTTACTGTGTACAGAGAACAATCAACCTATCTTTGCATAAGTAAAAAACAAACCCTAAAAACTAACTAATTATGAGAATAGAACAAATTTACACGAACTGTTTAGCTGAAGCAGCCTACTATATCGAAAGCAAAGGAGAAGCAGTGGTTATTGACCCGTTAAGAGATATTGAGCCTTATTTGGAAAGAGCCTTGTTACACAAAGCGAAAATAAAATACATCTTTCTAACTCATTTTCATGCCGATTTTGTTTCGGGGCACATCGATTTAGCAAAAAGAACCGGAGCAACAATTGTGTTTGGACCAAATGCAGTAGCGGATTTTGATTTTCACCAAGCTAAGGACGGTGAAATTTTTAATATCGGAGATTTAACTTTAGAAATACTGCATACACCGGGGCATACTATGGAGTCAATATCTTTGCTCCTAAGAGATGCAGAAGGTAAAGAACAATGCGTTTTCACAGGAGATGCTTTATTTATCGGAGATGTTGGTCGCCCGGATTTAGCAGTAAAATCAGATTTAACGCAAGAAGATTTAGCACGTCATCTTTACAAGTCTTTAAGAAATAAAATCATGCCTCTACCTGATGATGTTGTGGTGTATCCAAATCATGGAGCAGGTTCAGCGTGCGGTAAAAAGATGAGTAAAGAAACTTTTGATACATTAGGGCATCAAAAAGAAGTAAATTACGCCTTACGTGCAGATATGACAGAGGATGAGTTTGTGAAAGAAGTGCTTACAGGACTTACTACTCCTCCTCAATATTTCCCTAAAAACGTTATGATGAATAAGTCTGTAAACAACGACATTGAGGATATTTTGAAAAAAGGCTGTGTTCCTCTAGATGTAGCAACATTCAAATCTATGGCAGAACACAAAGAAGCTTTGGTTTTGGATTGTCGTTCTAGAATTGAGTTTGCAGAAGGACATGTCCCTGGTGCTTTATTCATTGGGTTAGACGGACAATTTGCACCTTGGGTAGGAGCCTTAATTGAAAATATTAAACAGCCTATCATTTTAGTCGCTCCTTTTGGAAGAGAAGAAGAAGCTGTTTCAAGATTAGCACGTATCGGGTATGACAATTCTTTAGGATACTTAGAAGGAGGACTAAAAAAATGGAAAGAATCCGGAGAAAAGGTAGAAACTATTACTTCGATAACCGCATCAAAAATGGGAGAAGATTTTGGAAAAGGAATTAATCTAACTGATGTGAGAAAAGAATCTGAATTCTTATCAGAACACGTTATTGGAGCAATAAATAAACCATTAGACACTCTTTACGACAATTTAGATTGGTTTGATAAAAATGAAACGTATTATGTTCATTGTGCAGGAGGCTACCGCTCTATGATAGCCGCATCAATACTAAAAAATCACGGTGTTAATAATGTAATTGATGTACAAGGTGGTTTTGCAGCAATAAAAGATGAAACTAAATTAGCTATTTCTGAGTATGTATGTCCATCAACACTGCTATAAAACAAAATGGATATGCAAAAAATAGAGGTAGAAAATTTAAAATGTAACGGTTGTGCCGGCACAATCAAAAAAGGACTAACTAATATAGAAGGTGTTTCAAACGTTACCGTTGACGTTGAAAATAAAACAGTAGAGTTTGAAATAACTTCTGAATCAGTTCTTGACAACGTAAAACAAAAGCTAAGTAAGATGGGGTATCCTGAAAAAGGTACGGGAAACACAACCATCCAAAAAGCAAAATCTTACGTTAGTTGTGCGATTGGTAAAATAGAAAATGAAATAAAATAAACAAATAAAAAAACATAAATTAAAATGATGAGTTTAGAAAACGTAGATTTCAAAAACGCAACGATTATTGACGTGAGAACACCCGGAGAATTTTCAATGGGGCATGTTGAAGGTTCAAAAAATATTCCTTTGAATGAAGTTCCGGACAGAATAGATGAATTTAAAAACATTGAAGGAGATATTATACTATGCTGTGCGAGCGGAAACAGAAGTGGACAAGCAACAATGTTCCTTCAACAAAACGGTCTCACCAATGTTTATAATGGTGGAGGTTGGCAAATGGTAGCTATGCAGACTATATAATTAAATCTAATAACAATAGCTCTTTCAATAAAAAAGGTCAAACTAATTAGTTTGACCTTTTTTATTCCTTTATTTTATTGTATATTCGCAATCACGAATTTTTAATTATTTTTAATCAAAACAAATAACACATGAAAAAATTATACTTTTCAATGGGGTTGTTATTAGCCGGTACGGCGATAACGGCTCAATCTCTGATGGTAAAAACAGCAGGGAATGGTGAGGTCATAAAACCTTCAACACCGACAATAACCAAAGCGACTGTCGTTTGGTCAAATGATTTCTCAAATGCTTCTGACTGGGTCATGACAAATACTAGTAATCCGGCATTGGATTGGTCTATTGAAACAGATCCGAATGCAATTCCTGTTCTTGCCTTAAAACCAGCAGCATTTACAACAGTTTCAAATGGTTATGCTTTCATCAATTCGGATGCAGCGGGTCAAGGTGCAACCCAAAACTGTGACATTACAATAGCAAATCCAATCGATTTATCTGCTGTGTCTTCTGTAGGCTTAAGATTTCAACATTCTTACAGAACTTTTGAAGATAGAAGAACAGTTCAAGTTTCTAATGATAA
>JALTUD010000063.1 GCA_027047735.1 Flavobacteriales bacterium
CTTATAATCAACTCTAAACAAAACATAAAATGGAAACAGTGGATTTAACATTAAGAGAGGGATTACAAAAATATTTTGGTTTCGATAGTTTTAAAGGGGAGCAGGAAGCGATAATCAAGGGCGTTCTGGAAGGTAAACATACCTTTGTTATCATGCCCACCGGAGGAGGAAAATCACTATGTTATCAGTTACCTGCATTAATGAGTGAAGGAACGGCAATAGTCGTGTCTCCTTTGATAGCACTAATGAAAAACCAAGTGGATTCAATACGCCAAGTAAGTGAAGACGATGGTGTAGCTCATTTTTTAAATTCATCCCTTAACAAAGCAGAAACAGCCAAGGTTAAAGCGGATGTTACGTCAGGAAAAACAAAACTGCTATATGTAGCACCGGAATCCTTGACAAAAGAGGAAAATGTAAACTTTTTAAAATCTATAAAACTATCCTTTTTTGCTATTGATGAGGCACATTGTATATCCGAATGGGGACACGATTTTAGACCGGAATACCGTCGTCTCAGACCCATTATAGAAAGTATAGACAACATCCCGATAATAGCACTGACAGCAACGGCAACCAAAAAAGTGCAACACGATATTATGAAAAATTTAGGCATGTTGGACGCACAAGTTTTTCAAGCCTCATTTAATCGAAAAAATTTATACTACGAAGTACGACCAAAAACAAAGAACGTAGAAAAGGATATTGTTCGTTTTATTAAAGAACGCCCCGGCAAATCAGGTATCGTTTATTGTTTGAGTAGAAAGAAGGTAGAAGAGTTAGCAGAAATTTTAGTCGTTAACGGCATAAATGCTTTACCTTATCATGCAGGATTAGATAGTAATACAAGAGCGAAGCATCAAGATATGTTCCTAATGGAAGAGGCGAGCGTTATTGTAGCTACCATAGCCTTTGGTATGGGGATAGACAAACCCGATGTTCGATTTGTCATTCACCACGATATACCGAAGTCATTAGAAAGTTATTATCAAGAAACAGGAAGAGCAGGAAGAGATGGAGGCGAAGGACATTGTTTAGCTTTTTATAATTATAAAGATATTGAAAAGTTAGAAAAGTTTTTGCACGGAAAACCCGTTGCTGAACAAGAGGTGGGAGTACAACTGTTACAAGAAGTTGCCGCTTATGCGGAAACAAGCATGAATCGAAGAAAGTTTTTGTTACATTATTTCGGAGAAGACTTCGATGAGATAAACGGAGAAGGTGCCGACATGTGCGATAATTCAAGGCACCCAAAAGAGAAATTTGAAGGAAAAGAAGACGTTCTTTTAGTGTTAAAAACAATAGAATCCGTAAAAGGAAAACATAAAGTAAGACATTTTGTTAATTTACTCAGTGGGGTTGATAATGCAGAGATGAATACTTACGGACACACAACAAACCCTTATTTCGGGAAAGGCAAAGAACAAGGAGCAGCACATTGGAACGCTGTCCTAAGGCAAGTCATTGTAAATGGGTTTGTAGGAAAAGAGATAGAAAGTTACGGAACATTGTATTTGAAAGAAAAAGGAAAAGAATTTATAAAAAATCCAACGTCTTTTATGCTCATAAAAGAACGTGATTTTATTGAAGATTCCGATGACAATATTATTCTAAACCAAAAAGGAGGAAATGCATCCGATCCAGTACTTTTTGGTTTATTAAAAGATTTAAGAAAAGAAATAGCCAAACAAAAAAACGTACCGCCTTTTGTGGTATTTCAAGATCCTTCTTTGGAGGATATGACAATTCAATACCCTATTACAAAAGAGGAGTTGATGCAAATTCAAGGTGTTGGACAAGGTAAAGCCGTTCGATATGGAACTCCTTTTTTAAATCTGATAAAGAAATATGTAGAAGAAAATAATATAGAACGACCACAAGATTTCGTAGTGAAATCGGTAGGAAAGAAAAGTGGCTCAAAAGTTAATATTATCAAAAACATAGATCGTAAACTTCCGCTAGAAGATATAGCAAAAGGGCTTGGAGTAACCTTTGATGAGTTGTTGACAGAAATTGAAGCCATTGTATCTTCCGGAACTAAAATCAACATCAATTATTATATCAACGAGGTCTTAGATGAAGATGCTCAGGAAGAAATATATGATTACTTTATGGAAGACGCCGAAACCGACTCAATAGAAGAAGCATACAAAGAATTTGATGGGGATTATTCAGAAGAAGAACTTCGAATTATGCGAATAAAATTTATGAGTGAGGTGGCAAATTAATTGACGTACGATTTCTTTAAATGGTAAAAAATACATTCTCGGAACAATCAATATTCAGGAAAAAATTAAAAGACGAGGCAACCAATTAAAAAATAATTTGTTTCTTTGTTAGCGAATAATTAATCTCAAAAAATAAAAATTATGAAAAAAATTTACTCTTTGCTGTCTATGACAGCTATTATGGGCGGTGCAATAGCACAAAGTCAATACCTTAACAAAGCTGTTGTTGAGGATGTTACACCTTTTATCCACTCAGAAACCACTCTAAAAGTAATTAATGACACAACAGGTCTAACCTCTACTGGTAACTTTTTTCCTGAATTTGCAGGAAATAGTCAGCAGGCAACTAGTTATGGATATATTGGAGGGGGAAATGTTTTTGGTTCTAATATAGACTCTTTAAACACTTGTGCTCAGGGATATGAAAACTCAAGCCAATTAAGTTTTAGTATTTCAGAAGTACTAG
>JALTUD010000064.1 GCA_027047735.1 Flavobacteriales bacterium
GAATAAATATTTTGTTCTATAATAATTTAGGGCAATTGGTAAAAACGGTTTCAACTAATGGTGTTGAGGGTGTGAATAGACTTGAGATTTCAACTAAGGATTTGGCAATGGGGTTGTATTCGATTCGTATTAATGGAACGCATAAAACAATTGCGAATAATATTCAGTTGATGATTGAAAAATAGATGCTGTTTGTTGTTTGTTTTTCAGTATTAAGGGGTGTTTTTCGATGTAGAGAAACAGCTTTATGCTTTTTTATGTTTTTTTTCTATTGCAGAGGTCGAGCAAAATAATTTTTTATCGTCTAAGAATACTAGATTCCATTTTCTTTGTGCTTATCTTTCTTGCGTTAGGGATAGGAGTGGCATCCTTTTGTCCTCCCTCCTTTTGGAGGGCAAAAGATATAGCGGATAGCCCGACCCTCATTTGCTAAAGATACGTTTCGCGAGAGCGATATGTATCTTTAGCAAATGAGGGGAACGCCCAAATCATTACTTGTCGTGGAATTTTACTTGCAGATTGAAGAGGGGGGAGTGGATATTCCTTGTATTCAAATTCATAGAATTGATTAATTTTTGTTATTTTCGTAGTCTTATCTTTTATTTTATGAAGAAATTAGTTGAAGATTTTACGAAGCAATTGAGCGATGCTCTAAGGATTGGGCGTAAGGCTGAATTAACTCCGTATGGAGGTGCAATAAATAATGTATTGATTACGGGACTTGGAGGTTCGGGAATTGGTGGGAAGATTGTAGCTCAATTGGTAGAGGCGGAAATAAAAGTGCCGATATGTGTGAATAACGGCTATGATATACCTGCGTTTGTTGGTGAAAATACGTTGGTGATTGTGAGTAGTTTTTCCGGAAATACGGAGGAAACGTTAGAGGCGATGGAGAAGGCGATGGGTAGGAAGGCTGAAATTGCTTGTGTGAGTTCGGGAGGAAAGGTGTTGGAAATAGCAAAGCAAAATAAATACAATTATATCGAATTACCGGAATGTCATTCGCCTAGGGCTATGTTAACGTATTCGTTGACACAACAGTTCTTTTTGTTGCATCATTACGGTTTGATAGGTGGAGGGTTTGAAATGGAGATTGAAAAATCTGTTTCATTGATTGACTCGGAGATAGTAAATATCAAAGAAGAAGCTTTAAATATAGCAAAAGGATTGTTGGGAAAAACACCGGTTATTTACATTGATGAACATTATGAAGGTGTAGCGGTTCGATTGAGACAACAATTGAATGAAAATGCAAAAGTGTTGGCGTGGCATCATGTTTTTCCGGAGATGAACCACAATGAACTGGTCGGATGGGCTGGCGGAAAAGAAGAATATGCGGTGTTATTGTTTAGAAACGATACCGATTACGTGAGGGTGCAAAAAAGAATGGATATTTCCAAACAAATTATTACACAATATACCTCTACTTTTTTTGAAATATGGTCAAAAGGAGATTCACCGATTGAGAAATCGTTGTATTTAATCGTTTTGGGTGATTGGATTTCTATTTATTTGGCAGAATTGAGAGAGGTTGACCCGATTGAAATCAAAGTGATAAACTTTTTGAAAGGAGAATTGGCAAAGTTATAGTGATTGAAGAAAAAGTGATGAAAAACAAGCAAGTATTATTTAAAGATTTGGGTCTAATCGATTATAAAGAAGCGTGGGATTATCAGACGGAGTTATTCGATGATTTGGTGGCGAAGAAAATCCATAATCGTAAGGCGAGCGAAGAAGATGTTAAAGAGACGGAAAATTACTTGTTGTTTTGTGAACATCCACACGTCTATACACTTGGAAAAAGCGGTTCGGAAGCTAATTTGTTGATAGGAGAAGCCATCCTCAAACAAAAAGGGGCAACTTATTATAAAATAAACAGAGGTGGAGATATTACTTATCACGGGCCGGGACAAATTGTTGGCTATCCTATTTTTGATTTGGATAATTTCTTTACCGATATACATAAATACCTTCGGTATTTGGAAGAGGCTGTTATTTTAACGTTAAAAGAGTACGGTATTACTGCCGGCAGGATACAAGGACAAACGGGGGTATGGCTGGATGAAGAACTACCTTCTGCACGAAAGATTTGTGCCTTGGGGGTAAAATCAAGCAGGTGGATAACGATGCACGGGTTTGCCTTTAACGTAAATACGAATTTGGATTATTTTAACAATATTGTTCCTTGTGGAATTTCCGATAAAGCTGTAACTTCGTTGGAGCAAGAGTTAGGGGAAAAACAAGATATGAAAGAAGTGAAATCAAAATTAAAAAAGCATTTGTCCGAAGTGTTTGAATTCGATTTTGTATGAGAGAAGATTGGAACATTCCGGAGGTAACCGATGTTGGTTTTGCGGTCGTTCGAGAAAAAGAGAACGATGAATGGGTGTGGAATGTTTATTTGATAAATTATAAAAATACTAAGCTTGTCAATGTGTTTGTGTCTTCAAAAGGGTACGGCATCATTGATCATCAAAAGAAGAAAACAACTACTATTAGTCGTTTTTTGGGAGATGTAGAAGCAAAATCTTACCGTTTGATAGAACCGATTATGGAAGATGTGTTCGGCTTGTCCAATGAGTATTTCTTAACATTTTATATCGATGGAGTTATCTATGATAAGAAATTTGTCTTTGTGGCAGAATCTATAAAAGAAGAACATTTGACAACGATAAAGATAATGGGAAAACG
>JALTUD010000065.1 GCA_027047735.1 Flavobacteriales bacterium
ATTCACAGTCCTCGGCCCCCTTTTTGTACTTAACTGCTTGGCATGATAATTTTGTATATAAAGGTATAAACTATAAAGTGAACGGGTATTCCATCCGGTGTATCAAAGAATAAAACGCGGATACCGAAAAGCGGAAACAGAGTAGGTAAAACAAAATCAATTTCAATTATGAAAAAATTTGCCTTTTTTACAGCATTAATCTCATTGCTTTTTCTTACGAGTACCCATGTCCGTGCCCAGGAATTTACTGTTAAGGTTCCGTCAACTGACGATTATGGGAGCTACCTTGCGCCTCTTAAAGCGGGTGCAAGTATTCAATTCCAAGTCAATGTGAAGAATAACCTTACAGATACCTGTACGGTGTCTATTGATAAAAGTTCGATGGGTTATTCAGGTTCATGGATATCCTTAGATAACAATAGCCAGGAACTCTTACCACAGGAAAATAAAAATTTTTTGCTTACCGTGAACGTTCCTGCAGGAACTGCCGAAGGAACATATCCCATTTTTTTGTATTTCAAAGCATACAATAGCCATAACCAGAACCAAAGCTATACATTCAGTTATTTTACTCAATTAATCACTGTTGATAACTCACCACCTGATACTCCTTCATTTGTTACTTCTGCAACCAGCAACGCTATCACTGTTTCGCAGTGGAGTAGTTATGATGCAATGTCAACTACTTACACTGCTTTAAACCGTTCTTCAGGGTTAAATGGAATAAAGAGTTATACCTTGACTTTAAAAGATTCGAATGGTAATGTTGTTGGTAGCCCCAAAACCATTACAAGCAACATCATCAGACAGTTATTATAACTTTACAAATTTAGCCGTGGGTACCACTTACAAAGTAACTGTGACTGCTACCGATTTGGCCGGAAATTCAAAATCTAAAGAAAAATCTGTAACTACTATAACCCCGCCACTACACATGACTTATATTGCCCGAAGTTATTGTCACCTTACACTTGCTTGGAAATCTCACCCGGATGCCGTTTCTTACAAATTGTACAATGCAACAGGTACAACGCCTGTTTTATTAACAACAATAAGTGATACATCTTTTATGGTTACCGGATTGACAGCTAACACTACTTACAAGTTTTATGTTACAGCAATCACGAGCTCAGGTTCAGAAGCTGCTACTGGAAATACACTTTCTGTTTCTACCCTCACCATTCCTACTCCGTCGGTTTCCGGAACTTCTCCAATATGTTCGACTGGTGCTACATATACAGTTACAAACTTACCAAATGAATGTTACATTGATTGGGATCAGGGTTCAGGGTTGAGCCGTACGTCTGCTTCAGGTAGTTCTGCAACATTTAAGGCAACTGGTAGCATAAATACTTGGATTAAGGCTACAATCAATTCAGGTTGTGGAATTGAATCAAAAACAGTCAAAGTGGCGGCGGGTACACCTAAACCGGGTCCTATAACTATCCAATGGGATGTACCTCCAAGAAGGTTTACTGCTTCTATTGAGGCAATACCTGGAGCTACCTCCTATCAATGGTATCTGGATGGTGTTTTAAAATATAACTCGCCTGAGAACGTGGTTATTTTTCAGCGTGATTTGTCAAATTGTGGTCATGTTTATTATATCGATGTGAGTCAGGTAAATACATGTGGTACTTCTCCAATTAGTCATGCAGAAGTAACAGAAGAATGTTTTAAATCCTTTACCGTTTATCCGAATCCTACCACGTCAACAATTAATATTACCCAAAATAAAACCTTATCACAACAACTTTCTATAGCTTCTTTAGGAAGTTCTGGTCAAAAGAATATTAATTCGATTAAGATAATCGACTATACAGGAGCTGTTTATATCCATAGAAAGTATGCTATAGAAACCAAAAATGTGAGGATTAATGTTGCAAATTTGAGACATGGAACATACCAAATTATAATTAACGAAGGTGAAGGCCAGGAAACCTATACGTTTGTTAAAAATTAGAGAAGATTTAATAAGGTTTCAGATCAACTTGATTCTTGGACTGATAAGTTTAATAAACTGGGTTTAGTACATGACAAAAATATAATACTTTGATAATCAGCAAAAGAAACGCTAAAAAATAGGGTTTTACCCTATTTTTTAGCTTTTTAAGCAAATATTTACAAAGTATTTGTCAGATGTAGAATATTAATGTTAGCAGTATAAGTAAGAATTTAATTTCAGTTTTAAAGATACATTTTAAAAGCGAACTGAATTTAACCGAATAAAATTCATTTCACTGCTCGTAATCGTATTAATGTAGGTTAGAACAATCAGTTTTTAGAATTTAGCAAGAGCTTTTGACACTAAAGCGGAGGAAAATTCATCCTTACGCCGTATCCAAAGATTTATTACTAGTTATTCACTCGACTATGATTTAATAGCTAAACTAATTTTTAGCTTGTTGACCAACAAGGAACAGCTAACACTTTCAATAGACCAAACTAATTGAAAGTTTGAAAAGACAGACATAAACACAATTAGGCCTAATAGACAAAATGGTTGGTAAAAACTTCTGCACTCCTCTCTTATTTGACCTAGCTTTGCAATAAATCAAAATTATGAATAAAAAAATGCATTTATTGTCAGAACATATTTTCGATAAAATATGGTGTAAGAAACGGAAAACAGCACTATAAATGTAATGGTGTGGGCGATATTTTTCAGGAGGAGATCATATTGATCC
>JALTUD010000066.1 GCA_027047735.1 Flavobacteriales bacterium
TTTTTTCCATAGCTGGGGCTATGCAAAAGAATTTTTCATCATCTAAGAAAACTAAAATTCACTTTCTTGCTTCCAATTTCATTCGCGTTAGGGATAGAACGGCGTGTTTGAACTCCTTTTGGTTTGTTGCATATATGCAAACCAAAAGAGTGAGTAGTGATAGCCCGACCCTTAATTTTCAAAAGACACGTTTAGCGATAGCGATATGTGTCTTTTGAAAATTAAGGGGAACGCCCAAATTGTACTGATGCCATTTAAACATTGAAATGGTATGAATACCGTTTTTAAATGTTCTAAAAAATGAGTATCTTCGCCCGTCTAAAACGAATACTACAATAGAATGGAAAAAATAACACCTTATCAGCCCAAAAACAAAGTTAGAATTGTAACTGCGGCATCACTTTTTGATGGACATGATGCTGCTATTAATATCATGCGACGTATTATTCAAACTACGGGTTGTGAGGTAATCCATTTAGGGCACGACAGAAGTGTTGAAGAGGTTGTAAATTGTGCTATTCAGGAGGATGTGCAGGCTATTGCAATGACTTCTTATCAGGGGGGACATACAGAGTACTTAAAGTATATGTATGACTTACTGAAAGAAAAAGGTGCCGGGCATATTAAGATTTTTGCCGGTGGTGGGGGTACTATTTTGCCTTCGGAAATAAAAGAATTGCAAGCGTATGGTATTGAGCGTATTTATCACCCCGACGACGGTCGTGCTATGGGATTGCAAGGAATGATAAATGATTTGGTTCAGCGTGCTGATTTTCCTGTAGGAGATAAATTGGAGGGTGAAGAATTACAACGCATACCTGAGAAAGATGATTATTCTATTGCTCGTTTGATTAGTGCAGCTGAGAATTTCCCTGAAAAACATAAATCTGTTTTAGATGAGGTACACAAAATGGCTTCGGAAAATAATACTCCGGTTTTAGGGATTACCGGAACAGGTGGTGCCGGTAAATCGTCTTTGGTGGACGAGCTGGTAAGGAGATTTTTGATAGATTTTCCGGATAAAAACATTGCAATCGTTTCGGTTGACCCGTCTAAAAGAAAAACCGGCGGTGCTTTGTTGGGAGATCGAATAAGAATGAATGCTATTAATAATGAACGTGTGTATATGCGTTCGTTGGCTACTCGACAAAGTAATTTGGCTTTGAGTAAGCATGTAGCAGAAGCTTTGTCGATTCTTAAAGCGGCTGATTATGATTTGATTATTTTGGAGACTTCGGGAATTGGTCAGTCCGATACGGAGATAATGGATCATTCGGATGTGAGTTTATATGTAATGACTCCTGAATTTGGGGCTGCAACTCAATTGGAAAAGATTGATATGCTGGATTTTGCCGATTTGGTGGCGATTAATAAATTCGATAAAAGAGGGGCATTAGATGCGTTGCGTGATGTAAAAAAACAATATATGCGAAACCATAACCTTTGGGATGTAAACCAAGATGATTTGCCGGTTTACGGTACAATTGCTTCGCAATTTAATGATCCCGGTATGAACACGCTTTATAGAGCGGTTATGGATAAAGTTGCCGAAAAAACGAATAGCAACTTAGTTTCTCATTTTGAGATTACAAAAGAAATGTCAGAAAAGACATTTGTGATTCCACCGGCACGAACTCGCTATTTGTCTGAAATAGCTGAGAATAACAGGGCTTACGACAAAACGGCTCGTGAACAAGCTGAGGTCGCTCAAAAACTTTTTGGAATTTACAAAACGATTGAAACAGTTTTAAGGGCACAACCCGCAATTGATAAAACGGGAATAGTTGAAGAAGATATTAAAGCTAACACCGATAATCAAGAATTGTTGGAATTGTTGCTTAAAGAGTTTGACCGGATTAAAATGGATTTGAACCCGCACAATTGGGAAACTATTGTGAATTGGAAAGATAAGGTAAAAAAATATAAAGACCCTGTCTTTACGTTTAAAGTCAGAGATAAAGAAATCTCTATAAAAACACATACCGAAACACTTTCGCATTTACAAATACCCAAAGTTGCTTTACCAAAATATACGGCATGGGGGGATTTATTACGCTGGAATTTGCAAGAGAATGTTCCGGGTGAATTTCCTTATACTTCCGGATTGTTTCCTTTTAAAAGAGTAGGTGAAGATCCTACCAGAATGTTTGCGGGTGAAGGTGGACCTGAGCGAACAAACAGACGTTTTCATTACGTGAGTTTGGGTATGCCGGCTAAAAGACTTTCTACTGCTTTTGATTCGGTAACATTGTATGGGAACGACCCCGACGAACGTCCGGATATTTATGGTAAAATCGGAAACTCCGGAGTTTCTATTTGCTGTTTAGATGACGCTAAAAAATTATATTCTGGATTTGATTTATCGCATCCTTTGACTTCTGTTTCGATGACGATAAATGGTCCTGCTCCGATGATGTTGGGATTTTTTATGAATGCTGCCATTGACCAAAATTGTGAGAAATACATTCGTGAACATGGTTTAGAGGAAGAAGTAGAGGCTAAAATAGAAGCTTTCTATAAAGAAAAAGGAACACAAAGACCGCGTTACCAAGGTGAATTACCAGAGGGAAATGATGGTTTAGGGTTGATGCTATTGGGAATTACCGGAGACAAAGTACTACCTAAAGAAGTGTATGAAAAAATAAAGGCAGAAACACTTACAAAAGTAAGAGGAACAGTACA
>JALTUD010000067.1 GCA_027047735.1 Flavobacteriales bacterium
TTGCCCCCCCCCCTTAATACAACAAAGCCAACAACAAACAGTATCTATTTTTCAATCATCAACTGAATATTATTCGCAATTGTTTTATGCGTTCCATTAATACGAATCGAGTACAACCCCATTGCCAAATCCTTAGTTGAAATCTCAAGTCTATTCACGCCCTCAACACCATTAGTTGAAACCGTTTTTACCAATTGCCCTAAATTATTATAGAACAAAATATTTATTCCATCCGAATTGTTCAAATAATACTCTACATTCACCATTGAACGAGTAGGATTAGGGTACACCCTATTTATCTTTTCCTTTTTAAACTCAACAGACTGTGGGCCATAGGTTTTTGATTCTCCATCCAAATCGTACTGTACCAATTTATAGTAAGATAACCCGTCATATGGAGATTCATCGGTCAAATGATACTTAATCGAACTTGTACTGTTTCCGCTAGCCGGCACCTTACCAACATAGTCCCATTCTTCAGTATCTTGACTTCTATACACCTCAAAATGGCTACTATTTATTTCAGAAGCCGTTTCCCATAAAAGCTCTACATTCTCATTTACAATTTCAGCCTCAAAACTCAACAACTCAACCGGCAAAGGAGCTCCATATTTCGGATGAATTACGAAGTGAGAAAAAGTACTGGTTTGAAATTCAACATACAATACATTTGGAGAATTTGTCAAAGGCAATCCTACTGTACCCGTTCCGGTAATAGTCATCAAACTTGCCCCTCCGGAAAAATCCATTACATTGTTACTGAATTTAGTTACATCTAAATCATTAACCGTGAGTGGTTGACCATAAACCGCAGCAAGATTATTCAATTCTGTTTGTGTAAAATATAAACGTATAGTTGCTAGCTCTTGATTAGTAGGTATTATCCCAAATCTACGTTGCAAATATGGAAAATTAAAATGTGGCGGTACATAAAAATTCTGAACTACCGGATCAATTGCCACTTTAATTTCGGTACTTCCCAAACCAACACCGGCAGCATGATCTTTTATAGAAGCGATTAAACGCTGTGGAGCATATAACTCATCTTGAAAATGGACTAACACATTATCATTTCCTAAAGTACATACTTTTTTATCTCCTCCAAGAGCAATTGGAGAAGTACCCGGTACACTATAAATATTAGTTGCATCAATTATAGTCCCCGCAGATTGAACACCACAATTATCCGAAGCAAAAGAAGTAACCGTATAAGTAGCATCTGAATAGTGTGAAGCAGTAACCGTAAATGTTGTAGCCGAATTAGGCAATGTAGTCGTTATCGTACTCCCTCCATTTATATTATACTGAATGGTATAAGGCCCTGTCCCCACTAAATTCCAAACTAAGTTTTCATTCGTACCGGGACAAGTTACAACATCTCCTGCTGCGTTAATACTGGAAGAAATCACAAGAGGACGAGTAAAATCCCAAATACCCGAAGCCGAAATATTGTTACTATTAACTCCTGTAAAAAAACTAAAAGCGGGGTCATCCGATGTAGCTCTATTATCTTCAACAGAAATATAATCGAAACAAAACGACAACATCGTTCCCCCTGCATTCAATTTATGAAAAGTAGCATAAGACCCCGTATTTGTAGATTTTATAGCAATTTCATTTCCCGGAGAACCGGTTGCAATCAGCATCCCGTTTGGTGCGTTTAGCGTTTGAGTACTTCCACTTTCCAAATGATAGACATTCCCGGCAGTAAACTCTAAAGTGTCATAAGCATGAGAACCGTAAATTCTCGCACTACAATCAAACTTCATGTATTGAGTTTGCAAACCTGATGAAATAATCATCGGAGAAGTACTAACGGTAGAACTCGTACTTGTAAAGTTTACATGATAAAAATTCAAAGCACTAGAGTACAAAATAGGATTTGAAGTACTCGTAAAATTAATAGTTGACATTCCTGCATTAAAAGTAAAATTACTGGTATTATTTGTATTCCAAGTATAAATATTCGCAGGATCTCCTGCATTTTGGTAATTTCCTGTTCCTGACAAAATCATTATTGAATTACCAAGATTTAAGGTTCGTGGTGAAGCATTGGAAGAATGAAATCTTCTCATTTCAAAATTCTGTCCATTTGTATTCAAAACTCCACCATTCAAATAAACATCTTTTGTGGTTGCTATTTTGTTATTGATTATAGTCCAACCGCCGGAAGTATTCACAAATGTAATATCCGATCCCGCTGTTACTCCTCCTAAATCTATTGTTTTTCCAACCGTATTCGAAGTAAAATCCAAATTGCCGGTAAAAGAACTTAACGCCATTGTTCCATCAGATGCAATGCTTCCGTTTACCATTAATCTTCCTCCTCCTTGAATAGACACGTTACTTGCCGTTACTGTAATATTATTACAACTAACTGAACCGGACACCGTAATATTGGAAACACCCCCACTAAAACTTTTATTATCAAAGACAACATTATCATAAGGACCGGGGATACAAGTTGAATTCCCCTCAATATCCGCAGGATTAGTCGTCCAATGTCCGGGAGTATTCCAATTATTGCTATATACTGTACCTCCACTCCCACTTAAAGCTCTCCAATAATAAGTAAATGTAGTTGCCGGAGGATTAAACGTCCAATTCGTGTTTCCACCTAAGTCCGAACAATTATTTACAGTGTGTGGAGCTAAAGAATTTGAATTACCTATTAATGTAAA
>JALTUD010000068.1 GCA_027047735.1 Flavobacteriales bacterium
GTGTAGGAATGAATAATCCTAATACAAATTCAAAACTAGATGTAAATGGTACTATAAGAATAGAAAGTACTATAAGTGGTAATAGTAATACAAAAGAGTTAAATCGTAGCACAACAGGAAGTGCTGATTTGTTGCCGATGGCTTATGGGGAAATTAAAAACTATCCTATTACTTCATATCCTAATCCGGTTATTGATGGAGCTACTTCAAATGTAACCAGTGTTGTGTATAATTCTTCAACTTCTGTTTATAGTATATCTTTAAATCAGATTGATTTTAATACAACATATGGCTATGTTGTTTTTATTTCTGTTGAAAAAACTTTAACTGCACCAATAATACCCGTTTATTCTTCAAGTGGTCAAAATTTAAGGGTTACACTATATGATTTAGCAGGTAGTAAAGTTCGAGGTAATTTTAGTTTCATAATCTATAAAAAATAATACACAATTATGAAACCCATACTAACCCTCATACTAACCCTCCCCCTAATAACCTTTGCACAAGGTTCAATATCTCCCTATGTGTTTAGTGCTGGAGGAAATGCACCCTATGTTTACGCAGGAGCAACAACTATGGCGTTTACCATAGGAGAACCGTTTACGCATACGGCGAAAGAAAACGGAGGAGATCAACTACGAATAACTCAAGGTTTTCACCAACCCATAGATTCGTTAAAGGAAATCGTTAGTGAAGACGAAACCGTATATAATGCTTTTTCGCCCAACGGAGACGGTGTAAACGATGTATGGCGGTTCAGGTCTCCCGATGCTACGGAAGAATATACCATAAAAATATATAGTCGTTGGGGAAATATTGTTTGGGATAACAAAGGAGATGAAAAAATCTATGCCTGGGATGGAAAAAACTATAATCAAGAAGACGTACCGGACGGGACGTATTACTATAATCTCTATGTAGGAGGGAAATCAGTTAAAAGCGGAATGGTAGAAATCACAAGATGAAAAAGTTCTTTAATCATCCATATTATTTGATATTTGGCTTTTTGTTGTCAAGCCTTGGAGGAATTGCCCAGCAAGATTTTGTACAGTCGCAGTATATGTTCAACTTACTGAGTATCAATCCCGCCTATGCAGGAAGTAAAAATACCTTTGATGTTAATTTTTCTCACAGAAGTCAATGGTCGGGCTTGGAAGGAGCACCCACAACACAAGTATTATCCTTACATGCCCCTTTGTTCCAACAGAAAGTCGGATTGGGGTTGCAAATCATTAATGATGAAATAGGGCCTCGTAAGATAACGGGTTTATCAATTCCTTATGCCTATCATTTACGTATGGGAAAAGGAAAACTAGGTTTAGGGTTACGTTCAGGACTGTATAACTATACCTACAATTGGGCAATGCTCAATTACAAAGAAAAAGAAGATGTAGTCATCGGTCAAGGTAAACAAAGCAAAGTAGTAGCCGATTTTGATTTCGGTATTTATTACAAAGATCGCTTGAATTATGTTGGTGTGCAATTAGCACATTTAAATGAAGCTAGAATTTACGATAACGACAGTTTAAAAGAAAATCCGGCTCATCTTTACGCCAGTTTGTCCTTATTCTACGGACATGCTTTTGAATTGAAAGAAAATTTGGTCTTAAAAACATCTGTGTTAGCGAGAACAGTAGCCGGTGCTTTCTACGCAGATATAAATGCAAGTGTTTTGTTCAAAAAACGCTTTTGGTTCGGAGCATCTTATAAAACCGTTGGTATAGCCTCGTTCATTACCAAAATAAACGCTACGCAAAAATTAAGTGTCGGTTACTCTTTTGATTATCCCATTGCCAATGTCTTTTTACAACGAACATCCAACGAGATTTTTATTCAATATAGTTTTAAACGTTTTAAAAATGAAGGAGTTTCTCCTCGTTATTTTTAATAAATAGATAATGTAAATATACAACCGATTATGAGAACAAATAATATAATTTATGTGGTGATTTTTATCATTATTGGAATGTCAATTTCTTTTTCTTGTAAAAAGAAAGAAGTATGTATCAATCAAATTTGGTATCTGGATGCTGATGGAGATGGATTTGGCACTCCATATGATTTGATAGAGTCATGCACACAACCCGCTGGTTATGTTTTGAATAATTTTGACTTTGATGATAATGATGCAAGTTTGAATCCAAGAGCTACAGAAATTGCTGATAATCATATTGATGAAAATGGTGATGGAAAATATGCATATAATCTTTATATAGATAATGATATTGACTCTTATGGAGCAAGTGGTACATTAATTTTGGTAAACGTTCCAAATGTAGTATGTAGCGATTCTGATGTTCCAAGTGGTTATTCACTAAATGATGATGATTGTGATGATTATGATGCAACCACTTATCCTAATGCTTTAGAAATTCTTGGTGATGGAATTGATAATAATTGTAATGGTAATATAGATGAATGTCTGCCAAATAACCAAATAACGATTGAATGTAATTGTGCTGATGGAATCGATAATGACGGTGATGGCGACGTTGATTTTGCTGATTCTGATTGTTAAAGTTTTAGTAAAAAGGAAGTCTATGTATGAAGTAAAATTATAGGGGGTCGAAGTAAAGTGTATAAAACAAATCAAAAAATATTAATTGGAATAAAAAAGTTACTGATAGCAAGTAGCATTGTTTTTCTGCCCTTTGTTCTTTTTGCACAAGAAAAAAAAGGAG
>JALTUD010000069.1 GCA_027047735.1 Flavobacteriales bacterium
GTTGGGTAAAACAGGAATAAAAACACTTGGATTTTATTTAGTTACTACTGTTTTTGCTGTTTCATTGGGATTAATGCTAGTCAATATCATTCAGCCGGGAAAATACATGCAAGAAGAACAGTTGGTCAAAAACCGTATTGAATACGAGCTTTGGTGTCAAGAAACCGGGACGGAGATAAAAGACGGGAAGCATTATTTGGAAGATGCTCAATATTCATCTTATGTGGAAGAAGCTAAAAAAGATTACAAAATAAAAGAAGCTGAAATAGCAAACGATAAAAGTTTCAAAAAGAAAGAAAGTGCTTTGCAGTCCAAAAAGCAATCACGTCCGTTACAAGCCTTGGTGGATGTTGTGCCTTCCAATATTTTTGTTTCGTTGACGAATAATAAGCTGATGTTACAGGTAATTTTCTTTGGAATTTTCTTTGGTGTTTCTTTATTGTTAATACCGCAGGAATCCGCTCGTCCTCTGAATGCTGTTATTGGAGGTTTTAATGATGTTTTTCTTAAAATGGTGGACTTGATAATGAAGTTTGCTCCGTTTTTTGTCTTTGCTCTTTTGGCCGGTAAATTTTCGGAATTAGCTAAAGATGACCCTTATAAATTAATTGAGTTATTTTCTACGTTGGGCATATACAGTTTAGTCGTGATTATAGGATTAGGATTGATGATTTTTGTTGTTTACCCAAGTATTTTGTTATTGGTAGCAAAAAAGAAAATCACTTACGGAGGATTTTTTAAAAGAATTAGTCCGGCACAGTTTCTTGCCTTTTCAACAAGTTCGAGTGCGGCTACACTTCCCGTAACTATAGAGTGTGTACGTGATAGGATTGGTGTTTCAAAAGAAATTACCAGTTTTGTGTTGCCGATTGGAGCAACGGTAAATATGGATGGAACTAGTTTGTATCAAGCGGTAGCGGCGATTTTTTTGGCACAAATTCATTTGATAGATTTGTCTTTTGGTCAGCAAATGACGATTGTTATTACCGCTACCATGGCTTCTATTGGTTCTGCAGCGGTGCCGAGTGCAGGATTGGTAATGTTGATGATTGTTTTAGGTTCTGTTGGGTTAAATCCTGCTTGGATTGCTTTTATTATGCCGATTGATAGAATTTTGGATATGATGAGAACGGTTGTTAATGTTACCGGTGATGCTACTGTGGCGACGGTAATCGCTGTAACGGAGGACGAACTGAACGTTGTTCCCGATGAGGAATTGGATAAGATGTATAGTGAATAATTTCCTTTGTAATGCGTTAGGGATAGTAGTGGCATCCTTTTGTGTTGTTGCGTATATGCAACACAAAAGATATAACGGATAGCCCGACCCCAATTCATCAAACAAACGTTTCGCGAGAGCGATATGTTTGTTTGATGAATTGGGGGAACGCCCAAAGTATTATTTTAGAACATTCAAAGATTGAAAATAACCTTATAAAGCGTTTTTATCTTTCTTCATAAAATATTTCCATATCTAAGGCTATGCAAAGATTTTATCCATCGCCTAAAAAAACTAAAACTCACTTTCTTTTACCTTTTTTCAATATTCAAATGGTATTAATATTGAAACCAATTTTGGTGTTGAAGTTGCGTTGGTGCGTTGTTTTGTTTTTTTATAGTGCGTTGCCAATTCAGATCTTTTGCTTCGCCCGGTATGTCGCTGTGCAATAAGATATAGTCGTCAACCATAGAGTTTGGCGAGTAAAAAATACAGGTTTTGTTGTTGTATTTTCCTGCTCTGTAATAGTGCCAAACTTGGTAGGGGTACATACTGTCTGAACTGGGGTTGCTGTTGATGCTGTTGGGCATTCCGTATTTTAAATAGATGCGTCCTCGGTCGGTTTCGTATCCTTTTTTTCGGTTTGTTGCAAATTGACTGTGCACGTATCTTATTTTTCTTTTGTATAGTCTCCATTCTTTTTCGGGGTTTTCGGGGTTGTGGTTTTTCCAAAATGAGTAGATAAAGGCTCTTTTCATTTGTTCGTCAAGGGTGGGAAGGTGATGGGTTATAGTGATTTGTTCCAATTCATCGGCTATGGGTTGAAGCATCCTTATTTGTTCGTCTAATGAATCTTTTGGGATGCTTTCAACAAATGTTCCTGCGTATTCATTTTTGTTAAGTTCTTCAACTCTAACAACGTTTTTAAAATTTAGTCGTTGGATTCTTTTTTTCTTTTCTGTAATTATTTCGTTGTTGCGGTCGCGAAGTTGTAGAACCAAATTGTAATTCCCTGTTGGAAGTTGTTCGATATTCCAGCTGTTAAGAATGGGTTGAACCGTAGTAGGTAGAAATCTTTTTATACGATTGTAGTTGCCTGTTTTTTCATGAGTTGAATAATCTTCAATGTATTGTAGTAAAACATATCCGGAGGTGTCCGGAAGTAGGTTGGTATTGTAGATTTCCAAGTAATAGGATAGTCGAATGATGTCATTGTTGCAAAATTCGTCAACTAAAGGATATAGATTAAATCCTGACTTGGAAATGGGGGTTTGTTTGTCTGTTTTACTGTAATATTCTAATAATTCTATATCAGAAAAAGAGATAGAGTCGGTGGGGAAGTGAATAGGTATTGTGGTTGTTTTGGTGAATTGTGATTTTCCTATTAAGTCTTTTAGGTTAATTTCCAGCTTATACGTAGAATTGTTTTTTACATAAAAACGACGTTGGTCAATGATGTTTTCCAATACTTTGCTCGTGGAGGTATCTTCGGTTTTTATCAAGTATTGTAGTGTCTGAATTAGCACTGTATCTTCCCATAGATTTTGTTGGACTTCGATATTGTAAAAAACTCCTCCGACTTTATTTTTAGTAAATTTAATGCTTGTTGCCGGTATTTCTATATAGCTTTCGATGTAGGCACGGGGAGTGGTGTAGAATTTTTTATGGGATAATATGGCTTCTATTTGCGAGAAGGCTGTTTGAGTAAAACTAAGAAAAGATAAGGCTAGTATGTAAGTGATTAATTTCAAATTAGTTATTGTATTTAGATGTATGATTGCGTAAAACAAAGTTAAACAAAAATTAAACCACTTCATTGCCAATATATATTTGACCTTGTTATCGTATTTTTCCAAACTCCAACCGGTACATCTTCTTCAGAGACGAATTGCCAATCAACCTTGTCAATATCGTCTAATTCCAAGTAATCTCGAATGGCAGGAGATACATCTATTCCCGCATGATTATTTATTTTGTTTTTAGGTTGTTTAGTTCCAAAAACATATTTCCAGTCATTTTCGCCAAAAGGACCTGCATCTTCCCATTGAGCATAGATTGTTTTATTGCCTTTGGTTATTTTAACCCATTTGTTTTTGCACATAGATTCGTTATCGCTCCACTGTTTTTCTTCTGCCCAATAAATATCTTTGTAGGCGTTTTTCTTTCTTTTTCCGGATTTAGATTTTCTGTCGTTATAGGGAAGAGCACAGTAAAAAGGGTTTTCATTTGGAATAAAGTTGGCCGGTAAAAAGCCATTTCTATTTTCAGGAGAGTCAATACCGCCATAATGTTCTTGCCATTTGTCGTCCCAAACAGATTGTCGATTAGGTATGTCTTTGTTATCTGCATTTCCGGATTCGCCAATCCAAAAATAAGTAACGGTAATATTATGATGAACGGGATATTTATCTTTTGATAAATGATTGACTTTATGGCAAGATTCAAATTGAAAAAACAGAAAGAATATACTTGTGAAAAATAAAAATTTAGAGTTGAGGAACATTATTGGACTAATATTTATGTAAGACAAAGTTAAAAAAATAAGGGGAAAATGAAAGGAGGTAGAATAGAATTTTATTAGCTTTGTCCGATAAAAAGAAGTTGTTCAATAGGGGTAAAAGAAAATATGCTTTTATTTGTACAGTACGTTTAATCAATATTATTAAATTAAAATATATGTCTAAAACAATAGATATTTTAGGAACGCAAGCGGATTACTTATTAAATCACGAATGTAAGACGATAAGTAAAGATATGTTACATCTTCCGGGTAGTGATTTTGTCGATAGAATTTTTATTCCAACAAATAGAAATCCGCAAGTGTTAAGGAATTTACAAGCGATTTATAATCATGGTAGATTAGCCGGAACAGGATATGTTTCTATACTTCCTGTTGATCAAGGAATAGAACATTCTGCAGGTGCTTCTTTTGCTCCAAATCCTATTTATTTTGATTCGGAAAATATCGTTAAGTTAGCAATTGAAGGCGGATGTAATGCCGTGGCTTCTACATTTGGTGTATTAGCTTCAGTTAGTAGAAAATACGCTCATAAAATACCATTCATAGTAAAGTTAAATCATAATGAGCTGTTGACGTATCCTGAAAAGTATAGTCAAATAATGTTTGGGAGTGTTGATGAAGCTTGGAATTTAGGTGCGGCAGCAGTTGGAGCGACAATTTATTTTGGTTCGGAGGATAGTAATCGTCAAATTGTAGAGGTTGCTCAAGCTTTTGAAAGAGCACACGAATTAGGGATGGCTACTATTCTATGGTGTTATTTAAGAAATTCTAATTTTAAGAAAGATGGGGTAGATTATCACGTTGCAACAGATATTACTGCTCAAGCGAATCACTTGGGAGTAACTTTGCAAGCGGATATTATCAAGCAAAAATTACCGGAAAATAATGGAGGTTATACGGCAATAGGATTTGGAAAAACGCATCCGAAAGTTTATAGTGAATTGACAACCGATCACCCTATTGATTTGTGTCGTTATCAAGTAGCGAACTGTTACATGGGAAGACAAGGTTTGATAAATTCAGGTGGTGCTTCAACAGGTGATGGAACTTCAGATTTAAAACAAGCTGTTACAACTGCGGTTGTCAATAAAAGAGCAGGAGGACAAGGTTTGATTTCAGGAAGAAAAGCTTTTCAAAAACCAATGCAAGAAGGGGTAGCTTTGTTAAATGCTATTCAAGATGTTTATCTTGATTCGGAAATAACAGTAGCTTAAATTTAGATTAAGTTGAAAATGCACAAAGCTGTTAGGAGAAATTCCTTATGCTCTAAGTGCTAATACGGTAAGATTATGGCGTGGTTTAAAAGAAAAAATAAAGGAGTGGTAACTCCAACAAAAGAAAAGAAAGAAGCTCCGGATGGCTATTGGTATAAGACACCGGGAGGTGAAATTATAGAAACGAAACAACTTAGGGAAAATGCGTATGTAACCCCTAAGGAGAATTTTCATACACGAATAGGTTCAAAAGAGTATTTCGAACTTATTTTTGATGACAATAAGTTCACGGAATTAGATGCAGAGTTGGAGTCCGGCGACCCTTTGAATTTTGAAGACACCAAAAAATACACAGATAGAGTAGTAGCGGCACAAAAGAAAACGAAGTTAAAAGATGCAGTTACAACGGCAATTGGAAAAGTTAACGGTGAGCCGATAGTAGTTGCTGCAATGGACTTTTCTTTTATCGGCGGTTCGATGGGTTCGGTTGTTGGGGAGAAAATAGCAAGAGCTATTGATAAAGCGATAGCGGAAAAAACTCCCTTTTTGATGATTTCAAAATCGGGTGGAGCTAGAATGATGGAGGCTGGTTTTTCTCTGATGCAAATGGCTAAGACTTCTGCAAAATTAACGAAATTGGCAGATGCAAAGTTGCCTTATATTTCTTATGTTACCGACCCTACAACCGGAGGTATAACGGCTTCTTTTGCTATGTTGGGGGATATTAATATGGCTGAGCCGGGAGCTTTAGTAGCTTTTGCAGGTCCTCGAGTGGTTCGCGAAACAATAGGTAAAGATTTGCCTGAGGGATTTCAGACTTCTGAGTTTTTGTTGGAGCATGGTTTTTTAGATTTTATAATAGATAGACGCGAATTAAAAAACAAATTAACGTTATTGATTAAGTTATTCAAAAATTAGGTTGGTAAATTAATTTGCTTATCTTTGCACCTCGAAATTATATAACGAGTATATAATTAAGCATAACAATAACTAAAAAAGTATTGCAAGATGTATTTAACACCTGAAAAGAAGATTGAATTCTTCAAAGAATTTGGCGGAGACGCAAAAAACACCGGAAGTTCTGAAGCTCAAATAGCTTTATTTACTTACCGAATTGCTCATTTAACAGAGCATTTAAAGAATAACAAAAAAGATTTTAACACTCAGAAATCTTTGATTGCCTTGGTTGGTAAGAGAAGAAATCACTTAGATTACTTGAAAAAGAAAGATATTGAGCGTTATAGAGCGATTGTTAAAAAATTAGGTTTACGTAGATAATTCTATGCAATTGCGAGTTAAAAATTAAATTTAGGAAAGGGGGCTTTTGTACAGGTGTACACTAGTCCCTTTTTGTTGAAATATAAAAGAGATAAAAAGCAATTCGGCTTTTTATAAAACAATAAATAAAATGAAAGTAGTTAACCAAACAATTAACTTAGGTAACGGAAAGGAGATTACCATTGAAACAGGGAAATTAGCTAAACAAGCTGATGGAGCTGTAGTAGTACGAGTAGGGGATACGATGTTGCTTGCAACTGTAGTATCGAATAAAGAGGCAAAAGAAGATATGGATTTCTTGCCTTTAACAGTAGATTATAGAGAGAAATTTGCGTCAACAGGACGATTTCCGGGTGGTTTTTTGAAAAGAGAAGCACGTCCAAGTGATGAAGAAATATTAACAATGCGTTTAGTAGATAGAGCTTTACGTCCATTGTTTCCTGATGATTATCATGCAGAAACACAAGTGATGATTCAGTTGATGTCATCGGATAAAGAAAATATGCCGGATCAATATAATTGTTTGGCCGCTGCAGCCGCTTTAGCTGTATCTGATGTTCCTTTTAATGGTCCTGTTTCGGAAGTTAGAGTAGCACGTAAAAATGGTGAATATTTGATAAATCCAACTTTTGCAGAATTAGAAGGTTCTGAAATAGACTTGATGGTAGCAGGAACTTTGGATAGTGTTGTAATGGTAGAAGGTGAAATGACAGAAGTTTCTGAGCAAGATATGTTGGAAGCTATCAAAGAAGCTCACAAAGCTATTGTTATTCAATGTGAAGCATTGAATGAGTTAACAAAGAAAGTAGGTAAAGAAGTTAAAAGAGAATATGAACATGAGAAGAAAGATGAAGAGTTAGAGAAAAAGATTTTTGACTTTTCATATCAAAAATGTTATGATATTGCTAAACAAGGGATTAACGATAAACATAAGAGAAGTGAACTTTTTGGAGCTGTAAAAGAAGCGTTATTAGAAACTATTGATGATGATTTTGCGAAAGAAAATAAATTCTTAATCAACCAATACTTTAAGAAAGCTCAAAAAGAAGCGGTTAGAAGATGTATGTTGGATGAAAAAATTCGTTTGGATGGTCGTAAAATGGATGAAATTCGTCATATATGGTCTGAAGCAGGTTATTTGCCGAGTACACATGGTTCTGCTCTTTTTCAAAGAGGAGAAACACAAACACTTATGTCGTTAACACTTGGAAGTAAGCTTGATGTACAACGTAAAGACAGTCCTTTGATTCAAACAGAAGAAGATTTTATTTTACATTATAATTTCCCTCCATTTTCAACGGGAGAAGCTCGTCCGATTAGAGGGGTTAGCCGTAGAGAAATTGGGCATGGTAATTTGGCATTGAGAGCTTTAAAACCAATGTTACCTTCCAAAAAAGATAATCCTTATACTATTCGTTTGGTTTCTGAGATTTTAGAATCTAATGGTTCTTCATCTATGGCTACGGTTTGTGCCGGTACAATTGCTTTGATGGATGGAGGAATTAAAATGAAAAAGCCGGTTTCAGGAATAGCAATGGGATTGATAACGGATAATGATAATTATGTTGTTCTTTCGGATATTTTAGGTGATGAAGATCATTTAGGTGATATGGATTTTAAAGTAACCGGAACTGAAGATGGTATTACAGCTTGTCAAATGGATATTAAGATTGAGGGATTAGATTTTAATATGTTGGAAGAAGCTCTAAATCAAGCTAAAGCCGGTAGATTACATATCTTAGATAAAATTAAAGAAACGATTTCTGAACCAAGAGAAGATTATAAACCACATGTTCCTAGAATTGAAACCATCGAAGTTCCGGATGAATCAATAGGTGGAATTATAGGTAAAGGTGGAGAAACCATTCAAGCAATTCAAGCTGAAACAAATACGTCAATTTCTATCGGAGAGCCTGATGATAATAAAATGGCTATTGTTGAGGTTTATTCTGATGATAAAGAAGGTTTAGATGAGGCTATGGCTAGAATTAAAGCTATCGCTTTTCCTCCTGTTGCAGAAATAGGAGAGACGTATTCGGGTAAAGTTAAAAATATTGTGGCTTTTGGTGCTTTTGTTGAAATTTTACCGGGAATTGATGCTTTATTACATGTGAGTGAAATCGCTTGGGAGAGAGTGGAAAAGGTGGAAGATTATCTTAAAACAGGAGAAGTTATCGATGTTAAAGTTATTGGTAAAGATCCAAGAAATGGTAAGCTGAAAATTTCGAGAAAAGCTCTTCTTCCAAAACCGGAAAGAAAAGAGAAAACGAATGCTTAATTAGTTTTTGTTTTGAAATAAATACTAGTAATAGGGAAAGCTTGATGGCTTTCCCTTTTTTTTGTTTTTTTTTATACTGGACTATTGTATCATTTGTGTTTTTGATACTGTTCTAAAAAGCATTATAAAGTGTTTTTATTTCCTTTATCCTGCTTCATAAAATATTTCCATAGCTCGGCTATGCAAATATTTTCTTCATTGTCTAAAGAAACTAAAATTCACTTTCTTGCACTTCATTCAACACGCGTTAG
>JALTUD010000070.1 GCA_027047735.1 Flavobacteriales bacterium
TCGCCGTTTCCAAAATTGACTTCTCGCTTGCCTTCATAAAAGGTGAAATCTACGGTGTAGTGTTTAAAACCGTTGAACTGAATGAGAAACTTGTCCTTGTCTATTTCAAAGCCTTCGCCAAATACATTGTTTACTTTTACGGTGAAATATCCGGCTTGTGGTACATTCAATGTATAAAATCCATCTTGGTCGGTTAGTGCTGCGAATGTTTCTCCTTGTGCGTTTGTGGCTTCTACGCGTACTCCGTTTACTTGGATTAATCCTTTATCGCTAAACTCATCTCTAATAAGGCGTACTTGACCGTTGACTTGGTAACTCTCTACATAAGGAACGTAATAATCCATATCGGAAATGACTTCAATTTCTTGTTCATCGCCCTTAGCATTGTATAAATTCCCCAGATTAAAAAGTGGCTCAAAGGTTAATTTGTAAGCTCCTTGCGGTATATCTTTCAGTATAATTTCGCCATTAGTATTGCTTACTAATTCTTGTTCGCCAAATCGTATAGTTTGGTCTGTATTTTTCTCGCGGTCTCTTGAAATGAGCATTTTGATATTTGAGAGTAAGGGTTCGTCTTTGTCGCGTACTCCGTTTCCATTCATATCGTTGAAACACAAAATATTTATATCATAATAGCGGATTCTAGGTTGGGGAATATCAAAGGATTTTCCGGCTCCTATATTCATCCCAAAATTACGATGCGTAATAACGCCTTGATTTTCTTCGTCGGTACTATTGGTGTATAAGTTTGCTCTTAGATTTGCATACCACCCTTTCGGCATCTTGAAATTTAGAGCGGAACTGACAACAAAATTTTGTCGGTTGGAAGGCAATCTTAAAAAGTAAGTCGCATAATTTCGCCAAACAATATTTTTGGCAAAAAACCTCTTGGTATGATAGACTCTTGCTTGTACGGTTTCATAGTTTACAGGAATATTGTTACTAAAGAAGTTTTGCCCTACAAAAAAATTAGGCCCATAAATATAGTTTGCACTAGCTCCCATATTACGGTTAATGTAGCTTAACCCTAAATTAATCGTTGGTTGCTCCTTAATAATCACGTCAGGGGCAAGATGGTTTCTAAAATAGGTATAACCAGCTGAAAGACTAGGTGTAAGCATCTGAAACTCATCAAACTTAATTCTTGAAAGCACAAACACTCCACCGAAATAATTAGCAAAATTCATTGATACCGTATCATCAAGCACAAGTAAGCGATTCAACTCTCTAAACATGGGACCTGCTTCGAGAATGAAGTTACCGGTAATTCTATTTAGGTACGTCAACCGCGAAATGATTTGTCGATTATATGATCCGTTATAATAAGGACTGTAAACGTATCCCGTAGTACTAATATCACTGTATTGTGTTATAAAATTAATTCTACTTTTTTGATTAATCATATAACGCATATATCCATAAATCTTGTTAGCAGGTTTTATTCGGATAATATTAAATTGGTCATTACGGGTAGAGCCACCAAACCTAAACTTTTTCCAAACGCCCGTATAACTTGCCATATAAGAAAATCCCATTATTGTTGAATCTAAGGGTGTTCCTACTCCTTGGTTGTTATCAAAAGTTGAACTCGTTCCTAAAAGTCCGAGACGAATAGTGTGATTTTTTGCGGGAGAAAATAAAGCACCAACTTCGGGCGAAAGTGCTTTGTAATGTATAAAAGAATTATCCTCGTACGTTCCTCCTGCCCACGCTCTTATTTTTTTGAATTGACGACTATACATAAGCGAAGAACTCCACATCGGATAATATTTACCGATGATATAACTCGCACTTATTTGGTCGTTTTTAGTCAGATTATATTTTGCTTTTATTCCCCAACCTCTTACTGCGTGCATCGTGTTGTTATAAATCTCACCTAATTCAGCCTTTAGTTTATCACTCCAATAATATTGAATACGCATCGTATAATTATAGGGGTTTTGAAAATAGGTTAAAGAATTACGTTGCGGGTACAATAAATTTCTTGCCTGAAATACGTAATCTACACTATGAGGACCTTTGAACAAAATCTCACCAAAAGCTCTTGTGTTTAACTTGGGGTGAGTTGCCGAAAGCAGATTATAAATTCTAAAATCTAAATTCAAAGGGGAATTTTTTTCTTGACGTTCGTGCCAGTATTGATTCTCCAAATCCCTTACCCATATAGTTTGTCGTACCACTCTATCATCGTGCCCTGAAATGGCTTTTATTTTAATGGTAGATTCGTCCCAAATACGTTTGTAATACTGACGTTTATCTTCGGTAAGCTGAGCACGTACGACTGTATAAGTGAATACCGTATCCGTCTTTGGCGGAACTTTGATGAAATAATCTTTTTTACTTTCATTCACCTCTACTACATCCAACAATTTTCCAACATCGAATTGAAGATTAAGCAATTCCGGTGCATTTCCTTCATTTTTAACATATACATCAAATGTAACGGATTCAAAATATTCATTAAAATAAATTGTACTTGTATTTAAGTACAAATCCCATTTTACTTTCAATGGGATTTTTATAAAGGTTGTTCCTGAATAGTAGCCATCTTTTGTTTCCATTGAGGCATCAATGACATACGCCATCCCTCCCACAGCTTCTCTGGGAATGGATAAACGAATAGGTAAATTAATTGTTTCTTTTGGTTTTAATGTTAGTTTCATCGAAGGATTAGCAAT
>JALTUD010000071.1 GCA_027047735.1 Flavobacteriales bacterium
CTAAGTTCTATTGAGGGTAATATTAAAATTGAATACAACGAAAGCAACGCTCAATTTGAGTTTGATGATTTCAAATTGGTTTGTCGTCTCGTCGATGGTAAATACCCGAATTATGAAGCGGTTATACCAAATGAAAATCCTAATAGAATGACAATCGACAGAAAATCCCTGTTAAATTCTATCAAAAGGGTTTCAATTTTCGCCAATAAAACCACACACCAAGTAAGATTGAAAATAGACAGCAACAAATTGATTTTAAGTGCTGAAGATTTAGATTTTTCTAACGAAGCTAATGAGCGATTAAGCTGTTCGTATGTGGGAGAACCCATGGAAATAGGGTTTAACTCTCGTTTTATGCTCGAGATGCTAAACAATATAGATACAGAAACTGTTGTTCTTGAACTTAGTGCTCCGAATAGAGCGGGAATTTTACTACCTGAATCTCCCGAAGAAGAAGGCGAAGATATTTTAATGTTGGTAATGCCTGTGATGTTGAATCATTAAACAATAGATAATCAATTACAAAAAGCTATAAGTTTTCTTATAGCTTTTTTTATGATATTTTGACAAAAGCAAGCTCCTATGCAAATAAAGAACAGCAAAATATTAATCACTCCTTTAGACTGGGGACTAGGTCATACGACACGTTGTATTCCTATTGTAAAATCTTTACAAAACAAAGGGGCTAACATCATTTTAGCTGTTAATGATATTCAAAAAGCACTCTTGGTTCAGGAATTAACCAATGTCGAGTACATCGCCTTAAAAGGATATGACATTCGTTATCCGTCATCGGATAATCTGGCTATCAGTATGCTTCTGCAAAGTCCGAAAATAATTTACCGGATAAAAAAAGAACACAAGGATATTGAACAAATAGTAAAGGAGAAAAAAATTGATTTGGTGATTTCGGATAATCGTTTTGGTGCCTATTCAACAAAAGTACCATCCGTTTACATTACACATCAAATAAATATACAAGCTCCATTTGGAATTGAACAAATACTACACAAAATTCACCGAAATTACATTAGTAAATTTTCTCAATGTTGGATTCCCGATTACAAAGACATTAATCATTCACTTGCAGGCGAATTAAGCCATAACAACACCATTGAAACAGATTATTATATTGGTGTACTTTCGAGATTTACCACACCTATCACAACTTCGAATATTGAATACAAATACGTCGCTATAATTTCCGGTCCCGAACCACAACGTTCAGCTTTTGAAGAAAAGATAATAGAACTCTTTTTAAACCAATCTTATCCGTGTGCAATAGTAAGGGGGAAACCTCAAGAAAAACAATGTTTGAAAAAAGAAAATATAGATATTTTCTCACACTTAAACACGAATGATTTTCAAGCTCTTCTAGAAATTAGTGAAAACATTATTTGTCGTCCGGGATATTCTTCTATAATGGATTTAGCACAACTTCAAAAAAAAGTATTTTTTATACCCACTAAAGGACAAACCGAACAAGAATATTTGGCTCTATTCCATTACAAAAAAAATAAAATAGGATTTTCTTATCAAGATGATTTGAATTTAAACATCAATTATTTCGGACAACTACCATTTATTGAAAATAACTCTTTAACAGACAAACTTGAAAGAGTTATCAACCTATTGTAAATACTTGTAAAAACGACAATAAAAAAGGCAGTAAGAAAACACTTACTGCCTTTAATTTATCTTATTTTCAAATCAATTAAGCATTTGATTTCGCTTGTTCTCTTATCAAGTTCAAAGCTGAACCATGTTTAAACCATTCAATTTGGGCTTCGTTGTACGTATGATTTACTTTAAAAATATCAATATCTCCATTTTCGTGAACCAATTGTACACTCAGCGGTTTACCTGGAGCAAACTCAGCTAAGTCAACGAAATTAAACAAATCACCTTCTTGAACTAAATCATAATCCGCTTCATCTATAAAAGTCAACGCTAACATACCTTGTTTTTTCAAGTTAGTTTCGTGAATACGAGCAAACGATTTTACAATCACAGCTATTGCACCTAAATGACGTGGCTCCATTGCCGCGTGTTCTCTTGACGACCCCTCTCCGTAGTTATGATCTCCAACAATAACAGATTTTAATCCTGCTTTTTTGTATGCTCTTGCCACATCCGGCACAGTACCATACTCCCCTGTCAATCTATTTTTGATTAGGTTGGTTTCTTTATTGAAAGCATTAACAGCACCAATCAATAAGTTATTAGATATATTATCTAAGTGCCCTCTGTATTTTAACCAAGGTCCCGCCATAGAAATATGATCGGTAGTACATTTTCCAAATGCTTTAATTAGAAGTGGAGCATCTGTTATGTTTTCACCATCCCATGGTTCAAAAGGAGTTAACAATTGTAACCTGTCTGAATTTGGATTAACAACAACCTCTATACCACTACCATCTTCCGAAGGGGCTTGGTATCCATTATCCTTTACATCAAATCCTTTAGGAGGTAATTCATATCCTTTAGGCTCAGAAAGTTTTACCTCTTCTCCATTCTCATTGGTTAATGTGTCTGTTATCGGATTAAAATCTAATTTACCACTTATTGCAACTGCCGCCACCATTTCAGGCGAAGCTACAAAAGCTAAGGTATTAGGGTTTCCATCAGCTCTTTTCTTAAAGTTACGATTAAAAGAGTGAAC
>JALTUD010000072.1 GCA_027047735.1 Flavobacteriales bacterium
TATGATGTTTAATCAGTTCTTTTTCAGCCTTTTTCTCGTTCTTTTCCCGTTCTTTTTTCTTCTTTTCGTGAAATTTATTACGCGGTTCTTTTGAAGGAGCTTCCTGACCAAAAGCCATATTGCTCGATACCATTACAGCGAGAAGTACCACTATTTTTATCAAAACGCTATTCATATACAATTCGGGTTCAAGGATTACTTTTCCGTAAAATTAGTAAAATTCTTCGATAAGGTTTTGGGCGTTCCCCTCATTTTCTAAAACAACATATCGCTAAGGCGAAACGTTGTTTTAGAAAATGAGGGTCGGGCTATCACTACTCACTCTTTTGTGTTGCATAAGTGCAACAACACAAAAGGAGTTCAAACACGCCGTTCTATCCCTAATGCGTGACTAATCTTTTTCAGACCTAGTAGGTTTTGAAAACCTACTAGGTCTCGGTGAAATGAGTGCTAAGAAAATGAGTTTTAGTTTCTTTAGACGATGAATAAAAATTCACTCTCTATCCGCCAATTTCACTCGTGTTAGGGATCGTATCCCTAACGCAAGTATAATGAGCACTATAAAGTGTTTTTATTTCCTTTATATTTCTTCAAAAATTCTTTCCATAGCTCGGCTATGCAAAGAATTTTTTCATCATCTAAAGAAACTAAAACTCACTTTCTATACACTCATTCCACTTGCGTTAGGGATAGAAACGGCATCCTTTTGCCCTCCCTCCTTTTGGAGGGCAAAAGATATAGTGGATAGCCCGACCCTCATTTGCAAATGAAGTGTTTCGCGTGAGCGATATTCTTCATTTGCAAATGAGGGGAACGCCCAAAAAATAATTAACTTTGTCCTACACAAATTTAAGACCGATATAATGAATACTATTCCTCTTGCCGAACGGATGCGTCCCACTTCTTTGAACGATTATTTTGGTCAACAACATATAGTGGGAGAGGGAAAACCTTTGAGAAAGGCGATTGAAAGCGGTAGTCTTCCTTCTATGCTTTTTTGGGGACCTCCGGGAGTTGGGAAAACGACATTAGCTCAGATTATCTCGGAAACGCTTGACCGTCCGTTTTATACCTTGTCGGCGATTAATAGTGGGGTGAAGGATATTCGAGAGGTAATTAACAAGGTGCAAAATCAAGGAATGTTTGGCGGGAGAAATGCGGTGCTTTTTATTGATGAAATTCATCGGTTCAGTAAGTCGCAACAGGATTCCTTGCTGAATGCTGTAGAAAAAGGGGTTATTACGCTGATTGGTGCTACGACTGAAAATCCGTCTTTTGAAGTGATTTCTGCTCTTTTGTCGCGTTGTCAGACGTATATTTTAAAACCGCATAGCAAAGAAGATTTGGAAGCCTTGTTGTACAGAGCGTTGGAGCAGGATTCGTTTTTGAAATCAAAGCAAATTGTACTGAAGGAAACGGATGCTTTACTTAGAATTTCGGGGGGAGATGCTCGTAAATTGTTGAATAGTTTGGAAATAGCCGTTTTGGCGTTACCTGCTCATCAAAATGAAATTACAAATGATTTTGTGTTGGAGAATGTACAGCAAAGTTTAAGTAATTATGATAAAGCGGGTGAACAGCATTATGATATTGCTTCGGCTATGATTAAATCGATACGTGGAAGTGATCCGAATGGTGCTTTGTATTGGATGGCTAGAATGATTGAGGGAGGAGAAGAACCTAAATTTATTGCTCGAAGGTTGCTGATTTTAGCATCGGAGGATATTGGTAATGCTAATCCTACGGCTTTGGTTATTGCCAATACTTGTTTTGATGCGGTGTCTAAAATCGGTTGGCCGGAAAGTCGTATTATTCTGTCGCAGTGTGTTACTTATTTAGCGTCTTCTCCCAAAAGTAATGCTTCTTACATAGCAATCAATAAAGCACAAGAGGTGGTTCGACAAACGGGTGATTTACCGGTGCCGATTCATCTTAGAAACGCTCCAACAAAGTTGATGAAAGATATTGGTTACGGTGCTGATTATCAATATTCGCATGATAATCAAGATAAATTACACGAACAAGAGTTTTTGCCTAAAGGATTGGAAAATTCGGTGTTTTATCAACCGAAGTTAAACAGACGAGAACAGGACTTAAAAAAATATTTACATTTCGTTTGGAAAGGAAAATATGGGTATTAAAAGACAAAAAACGGTGTAGGTGTTTTAAATTTTAGTATTTTTAAAATCACTGAAGGGATATTATACTCATAGTGTTGAATGTTAATGGTATAACGGAAAAATTGATTTCATATAATTCATATAAGTTTGTGAAAATTATCCTTTTCTTTTGTGGGATACTCACTTTTGTGGCGGATACTTATGCACAAGAATATACGTTTGACAAGTTAAAACCTGTTATTAACAAGCTCATCAAGGAGGATGTTGATTCAGCATTTGTTCTTTCAAAACGTTTGGAAGAAGATGCGATAAAAAGAGGTGATTCTTCGGATTTAATGGAGGCGTATAACTACTTGGGGTTCATTAACATAGAGAAAGGAGACTATTATCTTGGTCAGGATTTTTTGAAAAAAGCGATAGAACTTCGCGAAAAATTTGCTACGCCTTGCGAAACTGCTATTACTTTTGCCACATTAGGCAGGGCTTATCATAAAACGCGTGATTATGACGAAGCTATTGCTTATTACATCAAAGCGATAG
>JALTUD010000073.1 GCA_027047735.1 Flavobacteriales bacterium
AATCCGCTAAGATAATTAAAATAGTCGGTATTTGTTTTTTAGGAGGTAAAGAAGTTATTCACGTTGATTTATTAGGTACTGTTTGTACTTTTATGTGAAGTTTAACAAAAGTTACGAAAAACAATCCTTAACTTTGCCGTAAATTAAATACAAAACAATGAATAAATTTGAAGTAAAAGCCGGAGAAGGTTTAAACGATATTAAATTCGGTATATCTAGAGAAGAGTTAGAATCTTTATTGGGGAAGCCTGACGAAGTAGATGGATTCTCTTACGAAGAAGACGGGCAAGAAAACGACACGGAGGCTTGGCATTACGATGAATATGAAATTTCATTCTCTTTTGATAAAGATGATGATTGGAAACTGGGGACGATAGCATCCAGTGCGGAAGAAACTGTTTTTGCAGGAGAAAAAATTATGGGATTAGATCCTGACTCGGTAATGAATCTTTTAAAAGCCAATGGCATTGATGATGCGGTGTTGGAAGATTTATCAACTCCGGAAAACCCAAACCATCACGTGATAATGGTGGAGGATGATTCTATTAATTTTTGGTTCGAAGACGGAGAATTATCGGAAGTGCAATGGAGTCCTTTTTGGGAAGACGAAGAAACGATTGTTTGGCCGAATTAATAAAGTGTAATATCCTTTGAGAAAACTTAATTTTGTTCTCTTGGTACTCATTTTATATGTTTTTATTTTCTTAGCACTCATTTCACATGCGTTAGGGATTGTATCCCTAACACATATAAAATGAGCACTATAAAATGTTTTTATTTCCTTTATACTTCTTCAAAATTCTTTTCCATAGACTGGGCTATGCAAAAGATTTTATCATCGTCTAAAGAAATTAAAACTCATTTTCTTAGCACTCATTTCACATGCGTTAGGGATAGAAGTGGCATCCTTTTGAGTTGTTGCATATATGCAACTCAAAAGATATAACGGATAGCCCGACCTTTCACGAGTAAAAAAGAATGGTTGGAAACCATTCTTTTTTTATTCGTGAAAGGGAACGCCCAAAAAAATAAATACAATGACTAAAATATTTAAAATAATAGCTACTCTTGAAGGTATTTCATTATTGATTTTGTTCTTTATTGCTATGCCTTTGAAGTATGTTTGGGGGATGCCTCAGTATATTTATCCTGCGGGAATGGTTCATGGCGTTTTGTTTATCGGTTATGTTTTTTTAGCTTTGTTAATTAAAGAGCAACAACAATGGAATTTTAAAGTAATGCTGATTGTACTTTTGGCATCAGTAGTTCCTTTTGGGACGTTTTATATAGAAAAGAAATACGTAAAATAAAAATATGTCAGACGATAAAAAGATAATTTTTTCGATGGTGAATGTGAGTAAGCAAACACCACAAGGAAAACAGATTTTAAAAGATATTTACCTGTCCTTTTATTATGGTGCTAAAATCGGTATTTTAGGACTGAACGGTGCGGGTAAATCTACGGTGATGCGAATCATTGCAGGTTTAGATGAACAGTATCAAGGGGAAGTGGTTTTTTCACCCGGTTATAGCGTGGGGTATTTACCGCAAGAACCCAAGTTGGATGAAACAAAAACCGTTAAAGATATTGTAAAAGAAGGAGTGCAAGAAACAGTAGATGTTTTGGCGGAGTACGAAGAAATCAACAATATGTTTATGGATGAAGAAATCCTGAACGACCCGGATAAGATGAATGCCTTAATCGAGCGTCAAGGAAAGGTGCAAGAACGTATCGACCAGTTAGATGCTTGGGATTTGGATTCTAAATTAGAGTTGGCAATGAACGCCTTGCGAACACCTGATGGGGATACACCGGTTAAAAACCTTTCGGGAGGGGAGCGTCGTAGAGTTGCTCTTTGTCGCTTGTTGTTGCAAGAGCCCGATATTCTTCTTTTAGATGAGCCGACCAACCACTTGGATGCGGAGTCGGTAAATTGGTTGGAGCAACATTTGGCACAATATAAAGGAACAGTAATCGCCGTAACGCATGATAGGTATTTCTTGGATAATGTAGCCGGATGGATTTTGGAGTTGGATAGAGGAGAGGGTATTCCTTACAAAGGAAACTACTCATCGTGGTTGGAACAAAAAGCCAATCGTTTGGCGAAGGAAGAAAAACAAGAGTCTAAACGACAAAAAGCCTTAAAGCGAGAGTTAGAGTGGGTAAGAAAAGGAGCGAAAGGAAGGCAGAGTAAAGGAAAAGCACGTTTAAATAATTACGAAGCGATGCTTGCCGAAGACATAAAAGAAAAAGAAGCACGCATAGAAATTCCGATTCCAAACGGACCTCGATTGGGAAATGAAGTGATAGAAGCCATAAGCGTATCGAAGGGGTATGAAGACAGGTTGCTATACGAAAATTTGAATTTCAAATTACCACCGGCAGGAATCGTTGGAGTGATAGGCCCTAACGGAGCAGGTAAAACAACGCTTTTCCGAATGATTATGGGGGAAGAAACACCCGATGCGGGAGAGTTTAAAATCGGTTCGACCGTAAAAATCGGTTATGTTGACCAAACACACAAAGATGTTGACCCGAACAAATCGGTTTACGAAGTAATCAGTGGAGGAAACGAAGTTATAGAGGTAGGAGGAAAAACCATCAACGCAAGAGCCTATGTTAGCCGTTTCAATTTCAGCGGAAGCGACCAACAGAA
>JALTUD010000074.1 GCA_027047735.1 Flavobacteriales bacterium
AAATAAAAGAACTCCCTTCCTTCATGCCCTCTGCAAAATCCTCAACCGTTTTTTCATTCATCTCAATCAACATTTTATTTCGCAAAGGTTTGATGATGGCGTGTACCGGACAAGGCTTTTCATCACCACAAGCAGGTAATCCTATAAAGCACTCATGAAACTTTTCTAATTCACCCAATGCTCCCAATACATCTAAGATAGTTTTCTTCCTATTCTCCTCAGACAAATAAAAACCACCGGTTCTCCCTTTTATAGAAGAAACAATTCCTCTTTTGGATAACGTTTGAAGGTTTTTAGCCAAAAAGGCAACAGGAACATCTATTGCTTTTGCAATTTCAGCTGGACTCTTTTTTTCTTTCTCAGAAAAAAGCGTCAAATACAAGACTGCTCGGATAGAATATTTACCGGTTTTTGATAACATTTTTCACATTTTTTAACAATCTGAGCAAAATCAGACAAATTTATCCTTTTATCTGATTTTTGTCATATATTGAAAAGATAGGGCTACTTACCTTCGCACTAAGTTAACACATATTTTATAAATAAATACTTATTGAAAATGAAAACACTAAAAATTAGTGCAATTTTAATTGCAACATTCTTATTTACTTCATGCGGAGGAAATGAAAAACACGAACCTGCAAATCATGAAAATGGATCACATCAAACACAAGCTACCGAACAACACACAGAAGCTACTCCTGAAGAACATCATGGTCAAGCCTCTGTAGCAGCAGTAGAAGGAGAAGAACCCAATGCTTTACAATTAGCTATGTCTTTGGACGACTTCAGTACATTGGTAGCTGCTATTCAAGCTGCCGGCGTAGAAGATGCTGTTGTAAATGCAGGACCATTAACAATCTTTGCTCCTTTAAACAGTGCGTTTGATAAGTTACCGGAAGGAACGGTTGAAACATTGTTAAAGCCTGAAAATAAAGGCAAATTGGCTTTTATTTTGACAAATCATGTAGCTCCGTCAAACTATCCAATTCACCAATTAAAGAAAGAGGCAAAAAAAGGAAGAAAATTATATATGGCTTCAGGGGAATACTTACCGGTAGAAGTTAAAGACGGTGATGTATATGTTGCAGGAACCAAAATCTTAAAATCAGTAAAAGTTAGTAACGGTTGGGTGCACGTAATTGATGACGTGATTGTACCGGCTGATAAATAAAAAAATAAATAATATAAAACTTATTTAACCATGAAAATTAAATTTATAGCAATTGCTTTATTAACAAGCACAATGATTAGTTGTGGAGGAGGAGACAAACATGAAGCTTCTGCTGACCACGCTAAACACGAAGAAACTTCACACCATGAAGAAGCTAAACCGGAAGAACATCACGAAGAAAAAAATGCTACAGTTGAAGATGACGGTAAAGGAGTTGGTCCTGTAACTTCGGTTGAGGTGAGTGATGAAATTGATGAAGCTTTAGCAGAAAAAGGAAAAGAACTTTTTAAAGCAAACTGCGTAGCTTGCCATAAAATCGGTAAACGTTTTGTCGGGCCTGCACTAAAAGGTGTTACGCAAAGAAGAAAACCAGAGTGGATTATGAATATGATTCTAAATCCTGAAGGAATGGTCGCAGAAGACCCAACGGCAAAAGCACTTTTACAAGAATATAGTGCACCTATGGCAAACCAAAGTTTGACAGAGGATGAAGCGAGAGCTATCTATGAGTTCTTTAGAACCAAAAATTAATTAGACTATGTAATATATCTTCTATTTTATCATGCGAAATAAAATGGGAGGTATATTACATATTATAATATGAAGTTAGTTATAACTTTTTTAAAATAGTAAACAACAAAACAACAGAATATGAAAACAATTTTTAAACCTATGTTTGCTTTTGCAACTGCATCGTTATTGATGGCTAGTTGCGGCGGTAATATAGAAGCTAATCATTCAAAACATCATAATTCAGATGGTGGTGGGGCTCTTTCCAGTAGTGTCGCTGAAAAAGTATATGTAAAACCTGGAGATTGGGATGAGTATTATGCTTTTCTTTCCGGAGGATTTAGTGGTCAACTATCCGTTTACGGTTTGCCATCAGGTAGATTGTTCAGAGTTATCCCTGTATTTTCACAAGATCCCGAAAAAGCCTACGGTTATAGTGAAGAAACAAAACCAATGCTTAATACTTCACATGGATTTGTTCCTTGGGGAGATTTACATCACCCAGATATTTCACAAACTAATGGTGAATTAGATGGTCGTTGGGTTTTTGTCAATGAAAATAATACACCAAGGGTTGCGAGAGTTAGTCTTAAAACTTTTGAAACAGAGGAAATTCTCGAAATCCCTAATTCTGCAGGAAATCACAGTTCTAGTTTCGTTACAGAAAATACAGAATATTTAGTTTGTGGAACTAGATTTGCTGTTCCAATACCACAAAAAGATATTCCAATTAAAGATTATAAGGGGAATTTTAAAGCCTCTCTATCTTTTGTGAAGATAAATCCTGAATCGGGAAACATGAATTTAGCATTTCAAATTAGAATGCCTGGATTTGATTATGATTTAGCACATCCTGGTCGAGGAAAATCACACGGGTGGTTCTTTTTCTCTTCTTATAATACGGAAGAAGCTCACAGTATGTTAGAAGTTAATGCATCACAAAATGATAAAGATTTTATTACTGCGGTTAA
>JALTUD010000075.1 GCA_027047735.1 Flavobacteriales bacterium
TTCTGATGAGTTCGTCCACTTGGTAGGTGGGGCAGAGTTTTAATCTGTATTTTTCGCGTGTTTCACGCATTTTTTTGTCAAAAAACGGATTGGATAATGGTTTGTATATTCCTAAAGGTAATGTTTTTATTTGTAAACCGATAGATACGGCTAATATTTCCCAGTTGTTATAATGTCCGCCTGTAAATATAACATCTTGTCCTTTGTCATAGAATTGATTGATGACTTCGGGATTTGTGAGTTTGAACCGTTTTAAACTTTCTTCTTCTGAAATGGTAAAGCATTTAATACTTTCCAGTATGAAATCACAAAAATGACGATAGAATCCACGCATTATTTCTTTGTGTTCTTTGTCTGTTTTTTCCGGAAAAGAGTGTTGAATGTTGGAAAGTATTACTTTTTTTCGGTATCCGGCTACATAGTACATAACTACAAAAAGAAAATCTGCAATTAAATAGAGTAGGGGGTAGGGTAGTTTGGATATGGGGTAAATAAAGAGGTAATAACTGATTTTACTAAGCATAATTTTTACTTTTTGATTGGGGGGATTTTCTTTTTATAGCCAAGGCTATGCAAAAGAATTTTTCACCGTCTAAAGAAACTAAAACTCATTTTCTTAACGCTCTTTTTACACACGTTAGGGATCGTATCCCTAACACAGTTAATCTAAGCACAATAAAATGTTTTTAGTATCCTTATATTTCTTCATATTTTATTTCCATAGCTGGGGCTATGTAAAGAAAATATTCATCATCTAAGAACACTAAATTCCATTTTCTTTGCACTTACCTCAACTGCGTTAGGGATTGGTATCCCTAACCTGTGTAAAATGAGCATCATAAAATGTTTTTATTTCCTTTATCCATCTTCAAAAAATATTTCCATAGCGGGTGCTATGCAAAGATTTTTTTCATCGTCTAAAGAAACTAAAACTCATTTTCTCAACGCTCTTTTTACACACGTTAGGGATAGAAGCGGCATCCTTTTGGTTTGTTTGCTTTATGCAAACCAAAAGATATAGCGGATAGCCCGACCCTCATTTACAAAAACATCGTTTCGCTTGAGTGAAATGATGTTTTTGTAAATGAGGGGAACGCCCAAATCATTCAATTAAAGAGGAATATTACCGTGTTTTTTCTTTGGTATGGTAACGGCTTTTTTCTCTAACATTTTGAAGGCTCGGATTAGTTTTTTGCGCGTGTCGTGGGGTTTGATGACTTCGTCTATATAACCTCTTGATGCAGCGTTATATGGATTGGCAAAAAGTTCGGCATATTCGCTTTCCTTTTCTTTCCATTTTTCTTCGGGATTTTCTGCTGTTTTGATTTCGTTTTTAAAGATGATTTCAGCGGCTCCTTTTGCTCCCATTACGGCAATTTCGGCTGTTGGCCAAGCATAATTCATATCTGCTCCAATGTGTTTTGAGTTCATTACATCATAAGCTCCGCCGTATGCTTTTCGGGTTATAACCGTAATTCTTGGAACGGTTGCTTCGCTAAAGGCGTAGAGTAATTTTGCTCCGTTGGTAATGATGGCATTCCACTCTTGGTCGGTGCCGGGTAAGAATCCCGGAACGTCTTCCAAGACAAGCAAAGGAATGTTGAAAGAGTCGCAGAATCGAACAAAACGCCCTGCTTTTTTGGAAGCTTCCACGTCTAAAACTCCGGCTAAAACTGCGGGTTGATTGGCTACAATTCCTATGGAACGTCCTGCTAATCGTGCGAAACCAATGACGATGTTTTCGGCATAATCTTTATGTACTTCAAAGAAAGAGCCGGTATCAATGATGCCGTTTATTACGTCTTTTATGTCGTAAGGTTGATTGGGATTGTCCGGAATAATCGTATCTAAAACCTCTCTTTTTTCGTCTTGATTGATGTCGTACGGTAAAACAGGTGGTTTTTCTTCGCAGTTTTGCGGAATGTATGACAATAATTTTTTGATATTTTCTATCGCTTCAATTTCGTTTGCACAAGCAAAGTGAGTTACTCCTGATTTTGTTGAGTGGGTTGATGCTCCTCCCAACTCTTCCGAGGTAACTTCTTCGTTGGTTACTGTTTTTACGACATTAGGTCCTGTTACAAACATATATGAACTATGCTCTACCATTAATATAAAGTCGGTGAGGGCAGGTGAATAAACCGCACCTCCGGCACAAGGTCCCATAATTCCTGAAATTTGAGGAATTACACCTGAAGAAAGAGTGTTTCTGTAAAAAATATCTGCATAACCACCTAAGGAAACGACTCCTTCTTGTATTCTTGCTCCTCCGCTGTCGTTTAGACCGATTACGGGTGCTCCGTTTTGCATTGCCAAATCCATTATTTTACAAATTTTTTCGGCGTGTGCTTGTGCCAATGAGCCTCCCAAAACGGTGAAATCTTGGGAAAATACGTAGGTCAAACGTCCGTTAATTGTTCCGTAACCTGTTACAACTCCATCACCTAAGAATTTAGTTTTATCTAATCCGAAGTTGGTTGAATGATGCGTTACAAAAGCTCCTATTTCTTCAAAAGAGCCTTTGTCCATTAGAAAGTGGATACGTTCTCTGGCGGTAAGTTTTCCTTTTTTATGTTGAGCTTCTATTCTTTTTTCTCCTCCGCCTAATTTAGATGCTGCAATTTTCGCATCTAAGACTTCAATTTTTGTTTGATTTGGCATATTTGTGTAGTGTTTAGAAAATCAAATAATTATTTTTTTTGTGCCATTAATTCTTCTATCTCATCGGCTTCAATAGGAATGTTTCGCATCAGGTTAAATGGTTCTCCATCTGCTTGAACCACTACATCATCTTCTAATCTGATTCCTAAATTTTCTTCGGGAATGTAAATGCCGGGTTCTACGGTAAAGACCATTCCTGCTTGAATTGGTTCATCGTACAATCCGTAGTCATGCGTATCCAACCCGATGAAATGTGATGTGCCGTGCATAAAGTATTTTTTATACGCGGGGGATTCCGGATTTTGGTTGGCAATATCGTCTTTGGTGATTAAGCCTAATTTCAGCAATTCTTCTTCCATTATTTTGCCTACTTCTTTGTGGTATTCAGGAATTAATGTACCGGGAACGAGTAATTTTGTTGCGGCTTTTTTTACGTTGAGAACTGCATTGTAAACGTCTTTTTGACGAGGTGTAAATTTACCGTTTACAGGTACGCAACGAGTTAAATCCGATTTGTAGTTAGCGTATTCCGCACCAAAATCCATTAGGATAACATCACCGTCTTTACAAACTTTATTGTTATCAATATAATGAAGGACACAAGCACTGTATCCCGAAGCGATGATAGGAGTGTATGAAAAACCTTGCGAACGATTGTTTAAAAACTCGTGCATCAGTTCTGCCTCAATATTGTATTCCATTACATTTGGACGAATAAAAGAAAGTAATCTTCTGAATCCTTTTTCGGTAATATCACACGCTTGTTGCATCAGTTCTAATTCGATGGGGTGTTTAATCGAACGTATTTTGTGCATGATAGGTGCCGAACGCTCATACTCGTGCAAGGGAAATTTTTCTTTACATTTTTTTCTGAACCTGTCATCTCGCGTTTCAGTTTCTTTGTTGGCTCTTAAATGTTCGTTAGTATTGAGATAAACATTTTTAGCTTCGTACATCAATTGTTCAAACACGCGGTCAAAATCGCTGAGCCAATACACGGTTTGGATACCGGAAATATCGAAGGCTTGTTCTTTATTTAATTTAGCACCCTCCCAAATTGCTATGGTTTCGTTGGTTTCTTTAAGGAAAAGAATTTCACGGTGATTTTCGTCTTTAGCGTCAGGGAACAGTACCAAGATACTTTCTTCTTGGTCAACGCCCGAAAGGTAAAGTATATCGGTGTTTTGAACGAAAGGCAAGGTGCTGTCGGCACTGCTGGTTATGATGTCGTTAGAATTAAAAACCGCTATCGAACCGGGTTTTAATTCTTTTGTGAATTTATTTCTGTTATGAATAAATAATTGTCGGTCTATTTTTTCGTATTTCATTTGTAGTTAAATTTTAAACTGTGTCCCATTTTTTCCTTTTTGGTCTTTAGGTACGATTCATTGTGTACATTGCATTGAATTTCCAAAGGAACGTTTTCGACAATTTCAAGTCCGTAGCCGACCAATCCTGTTCTTTTCTTGGGGTTATTTGTCATTAGACGCATTTTTCTAACTCCTAATTTGTGTAGGATTTGAGCACCTATTCCATAATCACGTGCATCTGCCTTGAAACCTAATTTTTCGTTAGCTTCTACAGTGTCTAATCCTTCTTCTTGGAGTTTGTAGGCTTTTAATTTGTTTAACAGACCAATTCCTCTTCCTTCTTGATTCATATATAAAACAACTCCTTTCCCTTCTTTTTCTACTTTACGAAGTGCTTCTTCCAATTGAGGACCACAGTCGCAACGAAGAGAGCCGAGTATGTCGCCCGTAACACAAGAAGAATGTACGCGAACCAAAATAGGTTCGTCTTCTTCCCACGTTCCTTTTGTCATAGCCAAGTGTTCTTCTCCTGTGGTGGGAACGCGAAAGGCCGTAAGGTTAAAATTACCGAATTTGGTAGGCATCTTTACCGTTACAACTTCTTCAACCAGAGATTCGTGCTCCATTCTGTAATGGATTAAATCTTCAATAGAGATGATTTTCAGGTTGTGTTCTTTGGCAATTTCCATTAATTGCGGTAAACGAGCCATTGAACCATCTTCATTAAGTATTTCCACTAAAACTCCGGCAGGTTCTAAGCCTGCCAATCGAGCTAAATCAACGCTTGCTTCTGTGTGTCCTGCCCTTCTTAACACTCCGCCTTCTCTAGCTCTTAAAGGGAAAATATGTCCCGGTCTTCCAAGGTCTTCCGGTTTTGTGTTAGGGTCAACCAATGCTTTTATGGTTTTAGCTCTGTCACTCGCCGATATTCCGGTGGTGCACCCGTTTCCGATTAAGTCAACCGATACGGTAAAAGGCGTTGCATGAAGAACGGTATTGTGTGTAACCATTAAGTCCAAATTCAATTCATCGCAACGCTTTCCTGTAAGCGGAGCACAAATTAGTCCCCTCCCGTAGCGAGCCATAAAATTGACAATTTCAGGTGTGATATTGGAAGCGGCGGTAACAAAATCTCCTTCATTTTCGCGGTCTTCATCATCGACAACGATAATTACTTTTCCGTTTTTCAAGTCTTCCAGAGCTTCCTCTATTGTATTTAATTTCATTTTTATTGCTGTTGCAGTGCCTGAGTTTTGAATTGTTTCGTTTTCAAAAATCGGCAATTCTTAAAAAAAGATGTAAATCCGTTACAAAGATAAGAAAGATACGGAAGATGTTTAAACGATATGAGAAAAAGGTTTTGTTTTAATTCTTATACCTTAAATCCGCAAGTGATTTCGTTATGAAAAGTCAAAATGCGTATTATTATTGGTCAAGCACAGTTTTGAGACACGCAAGCGTAGTCATAGCTACGGTGAGTATCGAAAAACGAGCATTGTCAATAATGAAGCGAAGTTTGGCTTTGGAATAGAAGTTCACTTGCGGATTTAAGGTTATAAAGACTTACTTGTAAGTTATTTTCATTCAATTCGGCTAACTCTAAAATTATGGTTACTTTTGCGAGCTGAAATTGATTTTGAGCAAGTTCTTTTTTTGCCAAAACTAAAATATAAGCAAAATGGCTGAACAAAAAAAGTATGATATAGCAATTATAGGAGGTGGAATTGTAGGAGCGGCAACGCTGTACAAATTACAAAAAGCGTATCCTGATTTAACGATAGCTCTAATTGAAAAAGAAGAGCATTTGGCTGACCACCAAACAGGAAACAATTCAGGTGTAATTCACTCAGGATTGTATTATGCTCCGGGATCTTTAAAGGCAAAAAATTGTGTAAAAGGACGACATGAAATCGTAGATTTTGCACAAAAATACGGAGTTGCTCATGACGTCTGCGGAAAAGTAGTGGTAGCAACCAAAGAAAGCGAATTGCCGTTTATGGATAAGATTTTCCAAAACGGGATAGCTAATAATACGGAAGGTATAGAAAAAATAACCGGAGAACAGATAAAAGATTTTGAACCTCATGTTGAAGGAATCGCGGGGATTTGGGTGCCTTGTACCGGAATTATTGATTACAGAGGGGCAACAGAAAAAATGGTGGAGGTAGCAGTCGGAATAAATTCCAATAGTGATGTCTTTTTAGGGAGAGAGGCACAAGGTTTTGTTCATCATGAGGATTATTCCGATATAAAAACAAACAAAGGCAACTTACAGGCGAAAAAGTTAATCTTTTGCGGCGGTCTTCAAGCGGATAGATTGGCTCGAAAAGACGGCGTGAATATAAAGGAAAAAGTGGTTGGCTTTAGGGGCGATTATTATGAATTGACCGATGAAGCAAAACATAAAGTAAAGAATTTAATATACCCTGTTCCTAATCCTGATTTTCCGTTCTTGGGAGTTCACTTTACGCGAATGACCAACGGTGAAATAGAATGTGGTCCTAATGCTGTATTTACGTTTAAAAGAGAAGGTTACGGTAAGACCGATTTTAGCTTAAAAGATACGGCAAGTGCTTTATCTTATTCAGGAACGTGGAAGTTGTTCTTTAAGAATATGAGTTTTGGCATCAATGAATATAGAAGGGCTTTCTCTAAAAAATTATTTTTGAAGACCTTGCAAGGTTTGATACCTTCGTTAACGATGGATGATATAAAGCCCGGACGTTCGGGTGTGAGAGCTTTGTTGTTGAGTGAAGACGGAGATACCCGAGATGATTTTAGGATTGAGTACGGAAAAAACAGTATTCATGTGTTGAATGCTCCTTCTCCTGCCGCTACTGCTTCTTTGGCTATCGGTGATGAGATTTTAGAAATGGCGAAAAAACATTTTGATTTGGGGTAAGTAAAAATATCTGTGTCATAAATTTTTAGGATACAAATAACTCACAATAGGGAAAGTATGCCCGAAAAAATAATATGAAATTGACAGAGATACAACAAAAAGCACTTGATAACCTACCGATTAAGGCATTAAATTCAATGCAAAAAGAATTTATTGAAGCAAGTGTAAAAGAAAACAATTTAGTGCTTCTTTCGCCGACAGGAACGGGTAAAACCTTTGCTTTTTTGTTGGCTTTACTTCAAAAAACAGATTGGAAAAAAAGGGGAGAAATACAGGCTTTAATCATTACGCCTTCGCGTGAATTAGCTACACAGATAGAAACTGTTTTTAAGTCGTTTAAATTGCCGGTGAAGATAAATTCGGTTTATGGCGGACATAAAATAAAAACCGAAGTCAATAATTTCATTGAACCACCAACGATTTTAGTGGGGACGCCCGGCAGGGTAGAAGACCATATCAATCGAAAAAACTTTGATACTTCAACCATTCATACGCTTGTGTTAGATGAGTTTGATAAGTCATTGGAATTAGGCTTTCAAGAAGAAATAAAACACATCGTAAGCCGTTTACCGAATTTAAAAAACAGGCTATTAACCTCGGCAACCAATCTCAAAAATAAACCAAAATACTTAGGTGCTGAGACTTATAAAGAAATAAATTATCTCCAAGAACAAAAAGTTAAAGGGTTGGAATTGTGGGAAGTACGAGCCGAAGAAAACGACAAGCTGGAGGTGCTTATTCGTCTAATCGGCGAAATAGGAAATGAGCCTACCTTGATTTTTTGTAACCACCGGGAAGCAGTAGACAGAATCGCTCGTTTGTTGACTAAAACAGGTATTCCCGCCGGATTATTTCATGGCGGATTGACTCAAAATGAGCGGGAACGAGCGTTGGTAAAATTCAGAAACGGAAGTGTTAATTTGTTGGTAACAACTGATTTAGCTTCAAGAGGGCTAGACATTCCAAGTATTAAAAACATCATACACTATCAATTACCACCCAAGGAAGACGCTTACATTCATCGAAACGGTCGAACGGCAAGGATGCAAGAAAAAGGAAGTGCGTATTTGGTGTTTTCCGAAGACGAAATTGTACCCGAATATATCCAAAATGAATTGAAATTTAAAGATTTGGAGGAGGAACTGTTTTTACCCGAAGCCCCCCAATGGAAAACCTTGTATATCGGTGGAGGTAAAAAAGACAAAATCAACAAGATAGATGTCGTGGGATTCTTAATAAAAAAAGGTAATCTGGCGAAAGAAGACATCGGAAAAATAGAAGTTTTCGACAATATGATTTATGTGGCGATATGTGCAGAAAAAGCCGAACAAGTATTGCAAAAACTACACGGCGAAAAAATCAAGAAAAAACGATGTAAAATAGCGCTTTCCAAGTAACTTTGGGCGTTCCCATTACAGCATAAAAAAGCAGTTCCGTTGCACTACACTACTTTTTAACGCCGTAATGGTCGGGCTATCACTACTCACTCTTTTGGTTTGCATATATGCAACAAACCAAAAGGAGTTCAAACACGCCGTTCTATCCCTAACGCGTGTAAAATTGGCGGATAGAAAGTGAATGTTTGTCTTCTCAAACTATGAAAAAAATCTAGCGTAGCACCTTGCAAAGGAAATAAAAACAGGAAGAAAAATATAAGGATTCTAATAACGAAAGACAATTTAAGTATTGCTATTCAGTAAGCCAAGTTTTCGTTTATATTCCTTTTCGTAACCTTTCCAATTGCGGATAACTTTTTTAGCCCATTCCAATTTTATTTCATCTTTTTCTTCATCGGTTAGTTGCCAATTAAT
>JALTUD010000076.1 GCA_027047735.1 Flavobacteriales bacterium
TATTACCTTCTATTCCGCAAATGAAGAACCTGAAAATTATGAAGTTTCAACAAATGTAGAACCGGAAGAAGTAACGACGGAACAAACATTTGTCAGCACTAAAGCTAACGAAACCATTGAGGATATTGCTCCCGTCATTGAAAAGATAAAAGAAATAGACGAAGAAGTTTCGATATTGGAAAATGAGAAAAATGAAGTCACAGAAGAAAAATCAAAAAAGAAACTAGACAAAAAAATAACCAAAAAAGAAATCAAAAAAGCTAAGCTGGAAACCAAAATAGAAGATGATTTATTTATAGCGGAAGAACGGGATATGGAAATTGTTACAGCTTCGCTTGAGGAAGTGAAAACTCAATTGCCGGAAGACGATTTATCCGGAAATTACAGCTATGAGCAAGCAAAAGAATACGAAGCAAAAGCAGAGGAATTAAAAAATGAAGCTGAACAATTAAAAAGAGAGGCCGGAGGAATAAAAGATGTTCAAACCAAAAGCGAAACTTACAAATTAGCTTTAGCTAAAGAGAAAGCAAGTGCCACGTATTATGAAAAAGCCAAAAAACTTTATGAAGAAGCAATTGTACTCTCCTATTCAAAGGACGAGGATATAACACAAGTTTCGGAAATAGAAGAAGAACGCCCGTCATTTGAGGTCTTGAAAAAAGCAAATAATTTAGATTATCAAGCTGAGGAATATGAAGGTAGAGCAATGCAATTAAAAGATTCTGTATCTAAAGTTAAGAAAAAAGAAAGAGCTGAAATGTTGCAGGAAGCCGATGTTTATACCGTAAAAGCAGAAGAATTAAAAGAACTCGCTAATGAAATTAGAAAAAAAGGAGAAACACTACAAAAGAAAGAAGAACAAGCCTTGGAAAAAGAAATGTTGCTTACCAATTTAACGCCTAAAGATGCTGAAAAAGTACGTCAATTAAAAGAGTATGACAAGTTGTATAACAACCAAAAGTTAATCGATGAATTTATTAAGGAATTAAAAGCTGAAGAAGCTCTGATGCGTGAGTATATGAATTTGGCAAAACAACAAAAAGCAAAAGCGGAAGAACTGTTGGAAAAATCTAAATTAACTCAAGATGAAACCGAAAAACAGCGTTATAAAGAGATAGCACAAGCCTTAGTCGTCAAAGCAGAAGAAAATGAGTCGAAAGCCAAAGATGTTAAACAAAAAATAGTTGACTTAGAGGAGAAAAAGGCAGAAGTCGAACAAAAACAAATCGATATTTTATCATTGTTTGATGAAGAAATGCAAAACGACATAAGAGGTTTATTCTATTCTGATTACAATAAAGAACCTTTACCTGAATTAGCAGAAAAAGAGGAAGAAAAACAACTATCAATGAATCAACTGATTTCTTCAAATTTTGAAGCTCCGGAACAGCTCTCAACTAATATTGTGGTTATTGAAAATACCCCACAAAAAAGTGTTTATTCCGAAAAAAATCCGATTCCTTTAAATCCGAAAAATCCGAAAGGGTTAATCTATAAAGTACAAGTCGGAGCATTTAGAAATCCGATTCCGCAAGACCTGTTTAAGGGATTTGCTCCGATAAGTGCTGAAAAAATCAATGATGATATTACGCGATACCGTGTAGGATATTTTGTTGATTTTGAAACAGCCAACGTCTCTAAAAACCAAATTAGAAAATTAGGATATAGTGACGCCTTTGTTGTTGCCTTATTGGACGGCAAAAGAATAAGCATAGCCGAAGCAAGAAAACTAGGTCAAGGACAAACAACTAATGAAGTGTTGGCAGTTACAAATAATCAAACAACACAAGAAGAAACACCGGCTACAATTGATAACACCGATAATGAAGTGGTTGAACAAACAGAAAAACAGCCAAAAGAAGAATCTGTTGCAGAACAACAAGAAGAGCAACCCGAATACGTCCGAAATATGGGAGAAAATGCAGCAGAAGTAAATGCAGTAGAAACAATTAAAGGGCTATTCTATACCGTTCAGGTTGGGGCTTTCTCTAAGCCGATTGAAAAAACAGGAGCCTTAAATATTTCGCCTTTGGTAACTAAATATGTCAACGGCTTGTACAAATACACTACTGGTATTTACAGGTCAATTCAAGACGCAAATATTCGTAAAGAGGAAGTAAAAGCTAAAGGAATACCGGATGCCTTTGTGATTGCTTATTACAACGGTGAACGTGTATCCATTCAAAAAGCAAAAGAATTGGTACAACAAGAAGGCGACAAAGTTTTTACCAGTAAAATTGAACGTAATGAAACGAGAGAAATAGCTGAACCGAAACAAGAGGTTGTACAAAATATACAAGAAAACAATACAGAAAATATTGAAGAAACACAAAACGAAGAAACAGAAAATACTACGCCAACCGAGCAAACTGAAGAAAACACAACTGAAGAAGATGTAAAAGAACCGGAAGAAAACAACAGCACTTTTGAAACGGACAACGTTTATGCTCAACCAACTTACTTAGAAGATTTAAAACAAGAAACAGCAACATTAAAATCTTCAGCTGAACAAGAAACGGGAAATAGAAAAAAAGACAAGTTAATTCAGTTAAGAACAAAATTAGACCAAGCATTAAACGCCAATATGCGACAATTAATTTCTGATATTCCCGACAGAGAAAAACAAGTCATCAGCAATAATGTCCAATG
>JALTUD010000077.1 GCA_027047735.1 Flavobacteriales bacterium
CCTATAAATGGCTACTTGATGTACTTAATCGTATTCCTGAACATAAAGCAAATAAATTATCGGAATTATTACCTCAAAATTGGAAAGAAATTAATAATGTATGACATGTACTTTGCCGTACGCTTACTTCTATTTTATTCATGTTAGGGATACAATCCCTAACGTGTGTGAAATTGGCGGAAAATAAAAAATCTATATAAGGCTCATTTCAATGTTTAAGTGATATAATTACACACCCAACATTCCTTTTTCTCTAAGATTTTTCAAGAAATCATCAAGAGCCATAACATCAGGAACAAGAACCTCTCTTGCTTTACTACCTCTATGTGCACCAATAAGTCCGGTCGCTTCCATTTGGTCGATGATTCTTCCTGCTCTGTTGTATCCTATCTTTAATTTTCGTTGTATTAATGAGGCTGAACCTTGTTGTTGATTCACGATAATATAGGAAGCATCTTCAAACAAACTATCCAATTTGTCATCGATTTCTTTGTTGCTTTCTTGAGCGTTTTCATCTACATATTCAGGCAATAAATACGCGTCAGGATAAGCTCTTTGCCCTCCAATAAAATCGGTAATTGCTTCAACTTCAGGCGTGTCCACAAATCCGCATTGCAAACGAATGAGGTCATTCCCTGTAGAGAATAGCATGTCCCCACGTCCGATAAGTTGGTCTGCACCTCCGGCGTCTAATATCGTTCGGGAATCTATTTTAGAAGTTACCCTAAAAGCTGCACGAGCAGGGAAGTTGGCTTTAATGATACCTGTAATTACATTTACCGAAGGTCTTTGTGTAGCAACTATTAAATGAATACCAATAGCCCTTGCCAACTGAGCCAAACGGGCAATTGGAGTTTCCACCTCTTTACCTGCCGTCATTATCAAATCGGCGAACTCATCAATAACCAATACAATATAAGGTAAATAACGATGTCCTTTTTCCGGATTTAATTTTCTGTGAATAAATTTTTCGTTGTACTCTACAATGTTTCTAACGTAAGCATCTTTTAATAATTCATAACGCTGATCCATTTCCACACACAAACTGTTTAAAGTAGCTACTACTTTTTGCGTGTCGGTGATGATGGCATCTTCTTCTCCCGGTAATTTAGCCAAAAAGTGTCGTTCTATCTTGTTGAACAATGTTAGTTCTACTTTTTTAGGGTCAACCAAAACAAACTTAACTTGCGATGGATGTTTTTTATACAGGATAGAAACCAAAATAGCATTCAATCCAACCGATTTTCCTTGACCGGTAGCTCCTGCCATCAGGAGGTGAGGCATTTTTGCCAAATCGGCGACAAAAGTTTCGTTTGAAATGGTTTTACCCAAAGCAACCGGCAGTTGCATATCCGAATTTTGAAATTTATCCGAAGCAATTAAAGCACGCATAGCTACGGTTTTCGGGTCGGAGTTCGGAACCTCAATTCCTACCGTACCTTTACCCGGCATAGGTGCGATAATACGAATACCTAAAGCAGCCAAACTAAGTGCTACGTCATCCTCTAAATTCTTAATTTTGGAAATACGAACTCCGGGTGCCGGAACAATTTCATACAGGGTAACCGTTGGCCCGATGGTGGCTTTGATTTTAGATATTTCTATCTTATAGTGCATCAACGTTGTGATGATTTTATTTTTGTTTTCCTCCAGCTCTTCTTTGTTCAAACTAGGACTTCCGTCTCCGTAATCGACCAACATATCAATATCGGGGAGTTTATATTGAGAGAGTTCTAATTTAGGGTCAAAAAGTCCAAAATCTTTTGCCAAACCTTTTAGTTCCGATTTGGAAAGTTCCTCAGCATCATCTTCTGCTATGGTTACTTCAAAGCCTTCATCCAAATCTATTTTTTCTTCTTGTTTCGGTGGTTGAACAACCGTTTCAAATGTTTCTTGTTCTGGTTCTTTTGCCGGTTCTTGAATTATTTCGGAATCTGTCGGTAATTCTATTTCCATTTCCGGAAGAACAACTTCTTTCGGTTTATTTTTCTTTGTAGGCTGTGGTACGGAAAATTCCACCACTTCGGGTTCTTTTTCGGGTTTTATTTGCTCCGGCTTTATGGTATTTATCGCCTCTTTTTCTTCTTCAGGGATAAATTCCGAATTGTTTTTCTCGTCTAGTTTTTCTTTCCATTTTTTTAACCACTCATAAGAAGGGTTAAATAATACGACTACGGCTAGATACCCTGTAAATAAAACAAAAAGACCTGCCCCTACATTTCCGACAATATTGCTCACCGACTTGATAACTTGATGCCCGAAAAAACCTCCCATAAAATCGAGTGGTGAACCAAAAATAAAAGCAAAAAATACTGAAATCCAAACCATGGATACCAAACTGATTTTGGTTGTTCTAACCAAGGGTAAAAGTGTAATTCCGGAAAGGATTTTGACTCCATATAAAAACAACAGAAACGGAAAAGCATAAGAAGCTACACCAAACCAAACTTTTAAAAATTTATGTGCCGTAAAAGCTCCTAGTTTTCCCAACCAGTTTTTTACGGTAATTTCGTCGCCGGAAAAAACAAAGGAAAAAGTTTGTCCGTCGATGATGCTGTAATCATTTTTCCACGTAAAAAGATACGATGTAAAGCTGATAAACAAATAAAAAGACATTAAGATAAAAAATAATCCTATTGATTTTCTTACTCGCTCTTCTTTAAGGACTTGTATAGCTTTTGCTACTCCACTAAACTTAAACTTCGGAGTTGATTTTTTCTTTGTCTTTTCTTTGTCTTTATTTTTAAAGGTATTCTTTTTTGCCATTTCAATAAAATGAATTTTGTAAAAAATAAAAGTACGCTAAATTCATTTTCATTTGTTGATTGGTTTATTCAGTTTTTAACGTTGGGTTGTTAGCTTGAAGATTTTTTGCCTTTGTTTTTAGAGAAACACACTTGTTTTCTTTGTGTTTCGCTGTTTCGCGTTAGGGATACAATCCCTAACGCAAGTATAATGGGCAATATAAAGCGTTTTTTGATTCCTTATACATCTTCATAAAAATTTTCCATAGCTGGGGCTATGCAAAATTTTTATTCATCGTCTAAGAAACCAAAAATTCACTTTCTATCCGCCAATTTCGCTCGCGTTAGGGATTGTATCCCTAACACGAAGAAAATGAACGGTATAAAACAGTTTTATTTTCCTTATACTTCTTCAAAATTCTTTTCCATAGCTGGGGCTATGCAAAAGAATTTTTCATCGTCTAAGAAAAATAAACTCTGTTTTCTTCTCGCTCATTTCCTCCGCGTTAGGGATAGAACGGCGTGTTTGAGCTCTTTTTTGCTTGCTTGCTGTTTGCAAGCAAAAAAAGCGAGTAGTGATAGCCCGACCCCAATCTGCAAAAACAACGTTTCGCGAGAGCGATATGTTGTTTTTGCAGATTGGGGGAACGCCCAAAAAAAACAAAATATCCACGTCTTAAACATTAAAAATAAATCGTACCTTTGTTTGCATATTTTTAATTAATACCATTTAAACATTGAAATGAACCGTATAAAGCGTTTTTATTTTCCTTATACTTCTTCATAAAATATTTCCATAGCTACGGCTATGCAAATATTTTATTCATCGTCTAAGAAAACTAAAATTCACTTTCTTTCGGCTCGTTTCAAAATTAAAATGATATAAAATCAAACCTAAAATGAGTACTACAACTTTGCTAGAGCGACACATTGGGTCAAATGAAAAAGACCAACAAGAGATGTTGTCGAAAATTGGGATGAGCTCCATTGATGAATTAATCGAAAAGACGATACCTCAAGGAATCCGACTGAAGACAGAACTCGATTTGCCTGCTCCGCTGAATGAATTTGAATATTTGACTCACATTAAGGAATTGGCAAGCAAAAATAAAATATATAAGACTTACATTGGAAAAGGGTATTACAATACTTTTTTGCCTCCTGTAATTCAACGTAATGTATTGGAAAATCCGGGGTGGTACACGGCTTATACGCCTTATCAGGCTGAAATTTCTCAGGGAAGATTGGAAGCGTTGCTTAATTTTCAAACGATGATTTTGGACTTGACGGGGATGGAAATTGCCAATGCTTCGTTATTGGATGAAGGTACTTCTGCTGCTGAAGCGATGTTAATGTTTTTTCACGCGAGAAGTAGGGCTCAGGTGAAAGCGGGAGTGAATAGATTTTTTGTTTCCGATACATTGTTTCCTCAAACTATTGATGTCTTGAAAACAAGAGCTCTACCTGCGGGAATTGAGTTGGTGTTTGGAAATCCTTTTGATTTTGAATCCGATGAATCTTTCTTTGGTGCTATTGTTCAGTATCCGGATAACAACGGGAATGTTTATTCTTACGAAAGCTTTGTGGAAAAGGCTCATGCTACGGGAACTATGGTTTCCGTGATTGCCGATATTATGAGTTTGGTTCTATTAGAGGCTCCGGGCAAATGGGGAGCTGATGCGGTTGTGGGAAATACACAACGTTTTGGTGTTCCTATGGGCTATGGTGGTCCTCATGCGGCTTACTTTGCTACGACGGAGTCTTTTAAAAGACAAATTCCGGGAAGGATTATCGGTGTTTCTGTTGATGCTGAAGGTAATAAAGCATTGAGAATGGCTTTACAAACCAGAGAGCAACATATCAAAAGAGCTAAAGCGACTTCTAATATTTGTACGGCTCAAGCTTTATTGGCGGTTATGGCAGGTATGTACGCTGTGTATCACGGTAGTGAAGGATTAAAAGAAATTGCTTCTGCTATTCACCATAAAACAACAGCTCTTTACAATGGGTTACATACACTCGGTTTTACAGTGGAAAACGATTCTTTTTTTGATACGTTGACCATAAAAACAGAGAAAGGTTCTGCAATCAGAACGGTTGCCGAAGCCAATGAAGTAAATTTCTTCTATGGTGAAAATACGGTTCAAATAAGTATTGACGAGACGACTTCTTACGAAGATGTTTTGCAAATATTAAATATTTTCAGTGAAGTTTCAGGTAAAGGAAAATATGAAATTATAGAGAAAGAAGCATGGGCGTTACCGGAAGAATTGCTTAGAAAAGATGATATTCTGACGGATTCTGTTTTTAACAAATTTCACACCGAAACAGAAATGATGCGATATTTAAAACGCCTTGAAAATAAAGATTTATCGCTTGTTCATTCGATGATTTCTTTAGGGTCTTGCACCATGAAACTAAACGCTGTTAGTGAGTTGATGCCGATTACGTGGCCTGAGTTTGCCAATCTTCATCCTTTTGTTCCGTTAAATCAGGCAGAAGGTTTTATAGAAATTATAAATAATTTGGATAAGTACCTCAGTGAAATTACAGGTTTTAAAAAAATGTCGATGCAACCCAATAGTGGTGCTCAGGGAGAGTACACGGGGTTAATGGTTATTCGAGCTTATCATAAAGATAGAGGAGATGACCAACGTACCGTTTGTTTGATACCATCTTCGGCTCACGGAACTAATCCTGCGAGTGCTGTAATGGCAGGAATGAATATTGTGGTGGTAAAATGTGATGACAAAGGTAATATTGACGTGGAGGATTTAAGAACCAAAGCCGAACAGTATAAAGATACGTTAGCGGCTTTGATGGTTACTTATCCTTCTACTCATGGAGTTTACGAAGATTCAATCACTGAAATCACAGATATTATTCATAAAAACGGTGGGTTAGTCTATATGGACGGAGCAAATATGAATGCTCAAGTCGGACTAACCAACCCCGGAAATATCGGAGCGGATGTTTGTCATTTGAACTTGCACAAAACTTTTGCAATTCCTCATGGTGGGGGAGGACCGGGAGTTGGCCCTATTGGCGTTAATGAAAAATTAACGGCTTATCTTCCTTCAAATCCTTTGGTTAAAACAGGTGGAGAAAAAGCAATTACAGCCGTAAGTTCTGCCCCTTGGGGAAGTGCTTTAGTACTCCTTATCTCATACGGATATATCCGTATGTTGGGTGCGGAAGGATTAAAAAAATCTACGGAAATGGCAATTCTAAACGCGAATTACATGAAAGCAGTATTAGAGTCGGCTTATCCGATTTTATACACGGGAAAAAATAACACCGTTGCTCACGAAATGATTTTGGATTGCCGTTCTTTTAAAAAGTCGGCTGGAGTGGAAGTTATCGACATTGCTAAACGTTTGATTGATTACGGATTCCATGCCCCAACTGTTAGTTTCCCTGTTGCCGGCACTTTGATGATAGAACCAACGGAAAGTGAATCGAAAGATGAATTGGATTTATTTTGCTCGGCAATGTTGCAAATTCGAAATGAAATAAGCACCATTGAAAACGGTGATGCCGATTCTAAAAACAATCTTTTGAAAAATGCTCCGCATACTGCATCAATGGCTGTAGCCGATGAATGGGATTTGCCTTATACCAGAACCGAAGCTGTTTATCCTTATGAATACAGTAAAAACAATAAATATTGGGTTCCTGTAAGAAGAATAAACGATGCTTACGGCGATAGAAATTTGGTTTGCAGTTGTACGCCTATTGAAGAGTATATTCAACCGGCTTAAACGAATACAAATTGAATTTAAACTACAACATAACAACCATTGCTAAAGCAATTGACTGTATTAATGTAGTAAATAACGCAGCGACTATCAATACCGTTTTTATTGATAGTCGCTGTTTTTTTGATGCAAATACTTCATTGTTTTTTGCCTTAAGGGGTAACAAAAAGGACGGGCATCAATTCATAGAAGAACTCTATAAAAAAGGACTTCGCTATTTTGTAGTGGATGATAACAGCAGGAATCTGCCTAAGCTAAAAAATATTGTTTATTTAAAAGTAGAAAATACACTTGTTGCACTCCAAAAATTGGCATTATTTCACCGGAACAACTTTCATCTTCCAACAATTGCTATTACGGGAAGTAACGGTAAAACAAGTATAAAGGAGTGGTTGTATATTTATCTGAAAGATTTCTATAATATCGTAAGAAGTCCCAAAAGTTACAATTCTCAAATTGGTGTTCCGCTTTCTTTGTTGCAGATTAATTCACAACATACGTTGGCTATCATTGAGGCGGGTATTTCTCAAAAAGGAGAAATGGAAAAACTCGAATCGATGATTCAACCTGATTACGGAATTTTGAGTAAAATAGGAACGGCACATTTAGAGAATTTTTCCAATAGGGAAGAGCTGGAAAATGAAAAATTACAGCTTTTTGAAAATGTTGTGTTTTTTCATCATTATAAAGACAATTTCCAAAAAATAAAAAAAGAAGATGAGTCTTTTATTATCGAAAAAACTATTCCTCATTCCTCTTATACGGAAATAGTTCTAAGAAACAACCAAAAGGAGTTTGTTTGTAAACTGTCTTTTACCGATAAAGCTTCTATCGAAAACGCATGTACATGTATTTTGTTTTTGCTCAAATTTAATATTCCTGTCGAACATATTGTTTGTCAAACAGAAAAATTGCCGGCAATTGCCTTTCGACTGGAAACACAAAAAGGGAATAACAATAATACAATTATCAGGGATAACTACAATTCTAATCTAACTTCACTTTCCATTGCTTTAGATTATACTCAGCGATTTAACCAACAGAAAAAGGTAATTTTGTTGACCGACTTATTACAAGATAAAATATCAACCGAGCATCTATATCAAGAAGTCGCTAAGCTCATCAATCAAAGAAAGCCGGATGTTTTTGTTGGTATAGGTGAGAATATGAAGAAATTTCAACATTTGTTTCATCATGGACATTTCTATCAAAATGTTGAAGATTTTATACAGGGATTCAATCTAAAGAAACTCGATAACGCTTGTATCTTGATTAAAGGAACAAAAGACTTTAGGTTAGACAAAATCAACCGCTTGTTGGTGCATCAAACTCATCAAACTTTTTTAGAAATAGATTTAACCGCTCTTTTGCAAAATATAGACTATTACAAAAGTAAATTAAATCCCCAAACCCGACTAATGTGTATGGTAAAAGCGTTTGGTTATGGTTCGGGTATTCGTGAAATTTCTACTATTTTACAACATCATAATATTGACTATTTAGGTGTTGCTTATACAGATGAGGGTGTTGAACTCAGAGAGCAAGGGATTAAAATACCGATATTGGTTATGAATCCCGAAGAAGTGTCCTACGAAGAAATTATACATTACCAATTAGAACCTTCGATATACAGTTTGCATCAATTAGAAAACTTTATTCACTTCCTTATTGACAAAAACAAACGTTCTTATCCTGTTCATTTAAAAATAGATACAGGAATGCATCGCTTAGGTTTTTTAGAAGAAGACGTCGAAGAACTAATCGCTACGCTCAACAGTCAACCCGAAATTTATGTGAAAGGTATTTTTAGTCACTTAGCGGTAGCCGATGAAAAGGAAGAAAAAGGTTTTACTTTGGCTCAAATAGAAAAATTCAAACAAATTAGCAACAGAATAGAAACGAATATCGGCTATTCAACAACCAAACACATTCTTAATTCGGCAGGAATAGAGTATTTTCCTTCATTTCAATTCGATATGGTTCGTTTAGGTATCGGAATGTACGGAGTTTATCATCATCCACATACAATACCGGTACACACTTTAAAGACAAAAATATCACAAATTAAAACCGTAAAAAAAGGCGAATACATAGGCTACGGAAAATCTGTGCGAACCGAGGAAGATACAATTATCGGGATTATCCCCATCGGGTATGCCGATGGATTTTC
>JALTUD010000078.1 GCA_027047735.1 Flavobacteriales bacterium
CCGGCAACCCAATCTCCTTGAGTATTTCCTCCCGTACCATTCAAATCGGCGGCTGTTGTAGTTGCATCACCTTCAATAAAGAACACCATAACATCATCGGTTGTATTTGCTAATACATTTGTCATTCCCGCCGGCCCGTGATTTTCAAATAAATTATCTAACTCTCCGGAAGTGTGATATGCCCAACAAGGACCACACCATGTAGCAGAGAAATCAATAAATACGGTATATCCGCTATCTAAGTAAGCGTATAAATGATGTGAGTTTCCGTTAATGTCTGTTAATGTCCAATCCGGAGCTACAGAACCGTCTGCTAATTGAGCTGTTGATTCTTTAACTCCTATCAGGGATAAAGCAATTAGAGCTAATGATTGTAATGTCTTTTTCATAGTTATAAAATTTTATGTGTCATTGAATACCCCAAATATAGTTTCTTTTTCATGATACAGCAATTCTTTATCACTTTCATTCTTGGAATCCTAAAAAAAAGATATTATTTATCGTTTGTTTTGTACTGTTATTGTTTTTATTATCTTTGGTATAAGATTTGATTTTTCTGCATTATTCAAGACCTTAACTACTAAAAAAACACATAATATTATGAAGAAAATTTACACACTACTATTCGCAATTAGTTTTATTGCATTATCAGGCATAGCACAAGTAAAAGTCGTAGAACCAACTGATTTTAACACAGACTTAAATGGTACTGAAGTTGTTGTAAACGGAACACCTAATGATAATGAATTAGATAAAGTGCTATGGCTTATTCGTACAGACAATGTAATGAGAGAACTCAAGTGTAGAAAAACAGAGGTAGATGTACTAACCGGAACTTCTAATGTAACGTGTTGGAAATTATGCCCAACCACTTATGATATGGCAGGAGCAAACCCTATTGCGGTTGTCTCTATAAACGGAATAGAGATGGTTGAGGATTTGCCCGGAGCAGACGGAGACACTATAAAATCTTTTGCTGCTCATTATAAACCTAATGGAACAGACGGCTGTTCTTTATTTAAGTACGAATGGTTTGATTCATCTAATCCTAATCAAGTTGTTTGTTCTGTTATGATTCGTTTTACACATAATGTCAATACAAATTGTACAGCATCAATCGAAAACAACGCTTTTGAAAATTTGAAAATTTTCCCAAATCCCGCTATGGATTATTTTACGCTTTCTTTTGAAGGTGCAAAAAACACCTCTTCTATGTCCGTGAAAATTATAGACGTTCTTGGAAATACAATTTATTCTAAATCTGTATTGAATGAAAATAACACAATCAATACAACTTCTTTTAGAAAAGGTGTTTATTTCGTAGCTGTTTATGATGAGTCGGGAACGATATTAAAAACTGAGAAATTAATCATCAGGTAATCGGATGTTTTTTTGTTTATAACCTCAATCATTTAGAATGATTGAGGTTTTGTTGTTTTTAGACTTCTTCAAAAAATATATCCATAGCTGGTGCTATGCAAATTTATTTTTCATCGTCTAAGAAAACTAAATTCCATTTTCTTTGCACTTACCTGACCCGCGTTAGGGATAGGAACGGCATCCTTTTGCCCTCCCTCCTTTTGGAGGGCAAAAGATATAGTGGATAGCCCGACCCCAATTGACAAAAACATCGTTTCGCCTGAGCGAAATGTTGTTTTTGTCAATTGGGGGAACGCCCAAATCATAATCTTCCTACTAAAAAAGAGCTGCTTTCGTATGCTTGTTCCCTGCATTTTCGTTATATTCGCAAGCATAAAACTATACGCACTATGCCTAAAAAGCAAGATTTAAAATTCAATAAAAACGAAGACGAAATAAAGTTGATGATTTCTGCTCTGAACCGAAAACGTGAACAAATTCACTTGGGGGGAGGAAAGAAAAAGATTGAAAAACATCATTCAAAAGGAAAGATGACTGCTAGAGAACGGATTGATTTTCTCTTGGATAAAGGCAGCAAAAGAATCGAGATAGGTGAATTTGCCGGATACGAAATGTACGAAGAGTACGGAGGTTGTCCTTCGGGCGGTGTTGTAGTGGTAATGGGATACATCAACGGAAAACAGTGTATTGTGGTCGCAAATGATGCTACCGTAAAAGCCGGTGCTTGGTTTCCTATTACAGGTAAAAAAAACCTGAGAGCTCAGGAAATTGCCATGGAAAACAAAATTCCGATTATTTATTTGGTGGATAGTGCAGGTGTGTTTTTGCCGATGCAAGATGAGATTTTTCCGGACAAAGAAAACTTTGGTCGTATTTTCCGAAACAATGCTGTAATGAGCAGTATGGGTATTCCCCAAATTGCCGCAGTAATGGGAAGTTGTGTTGCGGGCGGTGCATATTTACCGATTATGAGTGACGAATCGTTGATTGTTGACAAGACAGGAAGCATCTTTCTCGCCGGTTCTTATTTGGTAAAGGCAGCCATAGGCGAAAACATCGACAATGAAACTCTCGGCGGAGCAACTACTCACACCGAAATTAGTGGTGTATGTGATTATAAAAGCTTGGATGACAAGGATTGTTTGACTACCATTCGCGATATTATAGACAAGCTGGGAGAGAAAGAGAAAGCCGGTTTTGACCGCAAAAAACCAAAGAAACCCAAAGAAAATGAAGAAGAAATTTACGGATTGTTTCCTTCG
>JALTUD010000079.1 GCA_027047735.1 Flavobacteriales bacterium
GAAAATAAGCTAATTTCATTTTTATACCCAAACTGTAAATAACTTCTTCAAAATTATTTCCCATAGTTGGGGCTATGCTCACTGCAATAAACTTTATGGAGAATTTGAAGAATTTATTTTTTTCAAGACTTAGGCGTAAAATTTTTGTTGTAACGAGTTACTGCAAAATTTTACAACAACAATATTGGGAAAAAGAAAGATTCAAAAATTCTTAAAGTTTGTTGTTTTGAGCATAAGCATAAGAATTTTTCATCGTCTAAAGAAAACTAAATGCTATTTTCTTTGCACTCATCTGTTTCGTGTTAGGGATAGAACGGCGTGTTTGAACTCCTTTTGTGTTGTTGCACTTATGCAACACAAAAGAGTGAGTAGTGATAGCCCGACCCTTTTTGCTCAAACAATTGTTGAGCGAGAGCGATATGTTGTTTTAGTAAAAAGGGGAACGCCCAAAGCATAAAGAACTTTATCCTTCGTATTTTATTTCGAAAAAAGTTTTACCTTTACTTGTCTTATGAAAAATTCAACGATACAACATAAAACTCCTTTATTGCCTTCGGAATTGATTCTTAATCCGGACGGTAGTATTTATCATCTTAATTTATTGCCCGAAGATATTGCGGATGATGTGATTGTTGTGGGCGACCAACATCGAGTGAAGAGAATTTCGGATTTGTTTGATACGGTAGAGGTGGTTAAAGAAAAACGGGAATTTGTAACGCATACAGGAACATATAAAGGGAAAAGGATTACGGCGTTGTCAACAGGAATCGGGTGTGATAATATTGATATTGTTATCAATGAATTGGATGCGATTGTTAATATTGATCTTAAAACAAGATTGCCAAAAACCGAACAGAGAAGTTTGAATATCATCCGGTTAGGGACAAGTGGAGCATTGCAAGAGGATATTCCTGTTGATTCTTTTGTGATTTCTTCCTATGGTTTGGGGTTTGATGGTTTGGCTCAGTTTTATCAAGCTCAATTTGAAGATGATGAGTTGGAACTGCAAGCGGAATTTATTCGCCAATTGAATTGGAAAAAAGAATTGAATACGCCTTATTTTGCTAAAGCAAACCAAAATTTGGTCGAAAAAATAGGCGAAGGTATGATTCACGGAATTACGGCTACGGCGAATGGTTTTTATGGGCCGCAAGGACGAAGTTTAAGACTAAAACCTAATGTTGCCGGTTTGAATGAACAACTGAATCAATTCAGATACAAAGAGCATAGAATTACCAATTTCGAAATGGAAACTTCGGCTCTTTATGCGTTAAGCGGAATGCTAGGGCATAAGGCAACCACCGTTTGTGCTATTATTGCTAATCGCTTTACAAAAACGTTTAGCGAAGATTATAAAAACACGGTTGATGAGTTGATTCATGTTTTACTGGAGCGTTTAACTCATTCGTGATGTATAGAAAAATTGTCTTGTTTGGTCTTGTATTTTGTTTTGTGCAATTCATCAAGGCACAAAACGACAGTTTGTGGAGTACGATAGACAAGGCTATTACTGAACTGCAACAAGATACTACGTTGCAATATGCAAACATCAGTTTTGTCGTTAAAGATATAGAGAAAGATAGTGTAATAGCATCAGTCAATCCCGAAAAATTATTAGTTCCCGCCTCTACGATGAAAGTCATTACAACGGCGACTGCATTGGAGTTGTTGAGTTCATTTTACACTTTTAAAACCGAAGTGGTTCACGATGGATATATTGATTCCAACTGTGTTTTGCACGGCAATATTTATATAAAAGGGAAGGGCGACCCAACTTTGGGAAGTCGTTATTTTACAAAAGGAAATTTGTTGCAAGATTGGGCGTACAAAATTGCAAATTTTGGGATTGATTCCATAGACGGAGGAATTATTGGAGATGCTTCTTATTTTGATTATGATTATGTGCCTTCGACGTGGAGTTGGGGCGACATCGGTAATTATTACGGTACGGGAGTTTCGGGCTTAACGGTATTGGATAACACCTTACATTTTTATTTCACTTCCGGAAAAAACAAAGGTGATTCAACTATTGTCGATTGTGTTGAGCCTTACACACCCGATTTAAAAATAAGCAATCACGTCAAGGCATGGGACACAAAAAAAGATTTGGCCTACGTCTATGGAGCTCCCTATGACGGGCTACGTGTATTAAAAGGTAAAATACCGAAAAACAGACAACAATTTGATGTGCGGGGAGCGATGCACGAACCGGCTTATGTAGCATCTTTTGAGCTAAAAAATCAACTGATAAAAATAGGTGTCCCCGTTACTAAATTGGCAACAACGCACAGAAGAATCGCAGAGGAAATTCCTAATTATAAAGTTCCCAAGGGGAAAACCATTTTAACTCAAAAATCACCGCCTTTATCCAAAATCATTCTATATACCAATTTGTATAGCAATAATCTATACGCAGAACATTTACTCAAGCACGTAGGAAAGGCAAAGTATAAAACAGGCAATATTTTTTCGTCCACGCTGGCGGTAAACAATTATTGGAAAGAAAAAGGAGTATTTAAAACGCCAATATATATATCCGACGGAAGCGGTTTATCTCGATACAACGCCATTTCTGCCACACACTTGGTCGATGTGCTGATTTATATGCGGACCCAAAGTAAATATGCCAAAACCTTTTAC
>JALTUD010000080.1 GCA_027047735.1 Flavobacteriales bacterium
CAAGAAAAGGGGAACGCCCAAATTATCCTACTTGTACAACTTCTTGTGTTGTGGTGTATAACAAGTATAATTCGGGATTTTCGTAACCTAATTGGGCTAATAGCTCTCCGTATTCTTTGATTTGTTTTTGATGACTTTTTCGTTTTTTACCTGTTTTATAATCAATGACCGAGGCTTGGTTTCCGTTTATCATAACTCGATCGGGGCGATGGGTTTTACCTGTTTCATCCACTATGGCTTGTTCGTTCATTACTTGTGCGTTAGCGTCAAAAAACCATTTTTTTATTTTTTTATCTTGTAAGCATTTTTCTAAATCACTTTTGATTTTAGTTTTTAGTTTTTCGGATACTATTTGTTTGGTTATTGCTTGTTCTACAACTTCATCTAATGTTTTTCCATCTGTGATTTGCGACAAAATATAATGTACTGCATTTCCGTATTCTCGCTCATCTATTTCTGTTACGTCGGGTTCTAAGGCATTTTTATCGAGACTCAAAGATAGGTTTCCTCTCCACGTTTTTACCGACGGAGGTTGAGTGTAACTAACGGTAATCTCTTCGTTTTCTTCATTTAAATTCTCGCGACTTCCAAACTCCAGGTAATTTTCCTCCGTGTTATAATCAGGGTGACTCATCACCAGCAAATTTAATTTTTGATAGACATTGCTTGCCGTTTTTTCGAAAGGTTTTCTGCTTGAAATAACATACATTCTCTTCCCTGCTCGTGTAAAGGCTACATAAAATAGATTAATATTATCCATTTCGGTTTCCTCCTTTTCTTTTTCATAAACTGAACCTAACCCGTAATTCTCCAGCTCTTCTTTTACAGGTAATACGTACTTTGGCAAACCATAGTCGAGTACTGCTTGCGGTGAAACCCACGCGTAGTCGGTAAACTGATTGTTCTTGTTCTGCCAGTCAGCAAACGGAATGATAACTACCGGAAACTCTAATCCTTTTGATTTATGAATGGTTGTTATTTGAATGGCTGTTTGTTCTCCTCCTCCATTAACGGGGATTTTGTCTTTGCTTTCGTGGTAATAGGTAATAAACTCGTTAAGTGAACCGGCATTTTTCTTTGTATAATTCTGTACTGTATTCAATAATTGGTCTATATAAGCGTCAAACCTGTTTAGGCTAAAGATTTCAATCAAGAATATTAGTTTATCGTATAAATTTAACTTATCGAAATACGAATAATTAAACGTAGGATAATGTTCTTTTATATACGCCGAGAAATCAATGGTCTTTGTATAATACTCTTCGTCTTCTGCCGGCACTCTCCAGCTATCGTGAAGGACTGTCAGATGCTCGTCCTCGTTACGCAAAAACCGTAAACATTTAATTATCGACTGTTGATTGTCTCTATTTTGATAATATTCCAAAAACGATACTAAAAAGTTTACTTCTTCTGATTTTCCCAAGACTACACTATCCCCTGAAATTACCGGTATGTTTTTTTCTTCTAAAAATTCGGCTACTTCACGCCCGTTAGTGTTGGTTTTTACGAGTACTGCTATATCCTTATAAGCAAAACCGTCTGAGAGGGTTTCTTTTATACTTTCGAGCAATTTATCAAAACGTTCTTCTTTTACATCTTCTTTGCTTCCTTGCAAAATATTAAATTGAACGTAGCCTTCTTGTTTTTTTATTGCTTGCTGCGTTCCCTTCTCATAGATTTGTTTTATCAACTCCGATGTAGTAACCTTATTGGCATACCCCTCAAATATCCAATTATTAAACTCTACTATTTTTTTCCAAGACCGGAAATTATTTTCTAAATTCTCAATGGTATGTGTACTCTCAAATGTTCTGTTGATAAATGCTAAATCGTGAAAATCTCCATTGACTGTTGGTAATTCAACAAATTGTCGTACATCTCCTCCTCGCCAACGATAGATAGCTTGTTTTGCATCTCCCACTATAAGATTTTTATGACCATTGGCTAAAGAGTCGTAAATTAGAGGCACCAGATTATGCCATTGCAATTTTGAGGTATCTTGAAATTCATCTATTAGGAAATATTGGTATCTGTTTCCTATCTTTTCGTAGATAAAAGGTGCCGGTTCATTCCGAACTACCGAACTTATGATTTCGTTAAAATCATTTAAAAACACAATATTACTTTTGTCTTTTATTTCTTGTAATGTTTTCCGTATAGAAGTCAACAAAGAAAAACCGACAAAATTTTTGTTTAGTGCAGCTTGTACCTTATACTCTCGTAATAATTCTATTATTTTGATTGAACTTTCGCGAAGCTCATCAGATAGTTCCCCTATCGCTTGTTTCTTGGCTTTTAAAGTACCGGAAGCTGACCAAACATCTTTGTCCAATGCTTTCAAAAGAACACTTTCTTTTAGGGCAAAATTTCCCTTTGACACTTCAGAGAACACTCTACCGATTCCATTTTTACCACCCGCCAAATCACGAGCCTCAAGCCCTTGTTCGGTCAACCTTTTTACGATACGCTCTCCTTCAGTTATTAATTGAGATTTTAATTGTTGTACCTTCGTTGTAATCTTTTTTTGAATAACTATCAATTCCGGCAAATCGATTGATTGTAATTCTTCTATCGCTTCTTTTCCTTCTTCTTTCTCCAATACTTGAGAAAGGTTTTGCAACTCTTTCTCTACAGT
>JALTUD010000081.1:0-2285 GCA_027047735.1 Flavobacteriales bacterium
TCCCCGATCCCAAACGAGCTAAAAACGAAGCTTTTTGCTTAAAAAACTCATCGGTCATTGCTGGATTCAAATCTCTTTCCAAAGACATGATGCAAAGAGCCAACGCGCTAAATCCAGATGCCGAAGACGCTATTCCACTACTGTGTGGAAAAGTATTCATCGTATCAATGGTAAATTCATATTGTGCGATATAAGAACAATACTTTACAATTCTGATAAAGAATTTTCTAATCTTAGGCTCAAATGACGCTTCTCTTTTACCTTCTACAAAAACCTTAAATGAATGCCGGGAAGAAGGCACAAACTTTAACGTTGTAATGGTTGTACAATTCCTTAACGTAAAACTCAAAGAGGGATTTGCCGGTATTTGTTCCCCGGTCTTTCCCCAATACTTTACCAGAGCAATATTTGAATGGCTTTTATGCGTTACTTCGCCCTCCACAAAGACATCAAGGGACTTGTCAAAAATAAATTTTTCTTCTGTTATCATATTCTTTTAAAAATTTGAGGTACTCAATCTCTTATTCCAATTGAAAAGAGACGTATCACTCTCCTTCCTCTACCAATTCTCCATAAAGGTCAAAATGGTCGGCACTTGTTATTCTTACTTTAGCAAAATCCCCTAAACGTACATACGTGTTTTCATCTTTTTTAACCAGCACTTCATTATCCACATCCGGAGAATCATATTCCGTTCTACCGATAAAATAATCTCCCTCTACTCTATCAAACAAAACATCATACACATTGCCGATTTTCTTTTGGTTTAATTCGTACGAAATCCCTGACTGTAAATCCATTATTTTTTCAGCTCTTTCCTGTTTCACTTCATGCGGAACATCATCTTCAAAATTAAACGCATGCGTATTCTCTTCGTGCGAGTAAGTAAAAATTCCCAATCGGTCAAACTTCATTTCCTCCACCCAATCATACATTTCCTGAAAATCTTCTTCCGTCTCGCCCGGATAACCGGCTATCAACGTAGTACGAATAGCTATATTCGGAACCTTCTCTCTTAATTTATGAACCAATTCAGTCGTCTTTTCTTTGGTTATTCCCCTCCTCATCGCTTTCAACATTTTAGTTGAAGCATGTTGCAAAGGAATATCTATATAATTACAAACCTTCGGATTTTCACGCATCACCTCCAACACATCTTCCGGAAACCCCGAAGGATACGCATAATGCAAACGAATCCAATCCAAGCCTTCTATTTTCGACAATTCATTCAACAAATCCGCCAAAGCTCTTTTCTTATAAATATCCAAACCGTAGTAAGTCAAATCCTGAGCAATTAAAATAATCTCTTTTGTTCCTTTCGCGACCAATTTCTTAGCCCCTTCCACCAATTCTTCAATAGGCGTCGATACATGTTTTCCCCTCATCAAAGGAATCGCACAAAACGAACAAGGACGGTCGCAACCTTCTGCAATTTTCAAATACGCATAGTGAGATGGTGTAGTAATCAAACGTTCTCCTACCAATTCGTGTTTATAATCTGCCTTCAATGTTTTCAACAACTTAGGCAAATCCTTTGTCCCGAAATACGCATCAACATCAGGAATTTCCCGTTCCAAATCCTCTTTATAACGTTGCGACAAACACCCCGTAACATACACTTTAGAAACCAACCCCTCTTTTTTGGCATCCACATAACTCAAAATCTGATTAATCGACTCTTCCTTCGCATTATCAATAAACCCACACGTATTAATAATCACAATTTCCGCATCTCCCGACTGCGACTCATGCTCCACCTCAAACTTATTCGCCTGCAATTGTCCCATCATCACCTCCGAATCATACAGATTCTTCGAGCACCCCATTGTAATTACATTTACCTTATTTTTCTTTAATGTCTTTGTCTTCATCTTAACCTTTTAATACAATGCAAATGTAGGCTTTTTGAAAAGAGTTTACTTCAATAACTTTAAAAAATCAATAAAACCACAAAACTAAGCAGTATAATTTGGGCGTTCCCCTAAAATACAAAACAAGCATATCGCTCTCGCGAAACGCTTGTTTTGTGTTTTAGGGTCGGGCTATCACTACTCGCTTTTTTTGCTTGCAAACAGCAAGCAAGCAAAAAAGAGCTCAAACACGCCGTTCTATCCCTAACGTGTGTAAAAAGAGCGGTAAGAAAATGAGTTTTAGTTTCTTTAGACGATGAAAAAAATCTTTGCATAGCACCCGCTATGGAAAGATTTTTTGAAGAAGGATAAAGGAAATAAAAACATTTTATGGTGCTCTTTTTACACAGGTTAGGGATACCAATCCCTAACGCA
>JALTUD010000081.1:2295-2634 GCA_027047735.1 Flavobacteriales bacterium
GCATAGCACCCGCTCAATGTCATTAAGTTAAGAATTTAAACAATTGTATGTCAATAACTTTCACTTGTTTTTTTATAGTCTGTTTTTTACGTTTACGTTAAAAAAAACATTACCATGAAAAAAAAACAGTCGCCGCTATTATAGGAAAGATGAGAGAGGCTATTTTCAGTAAATCATTAGAAGATGCTTACAAAAACAGAAGTCAGGATTTTACAAGAAATAGAAAATTAACCTTCTCTCTAACACTTATTTTTATGATGAATCTAGTTAGAAAAAGTTTATCTATAGAAATAGACGGATTCATGAATCATCTACAAAACTATATTGGAGATTCCTTGA
>JALTUD010000082.1 GCA_027047735.1 Flavobacteriales bacterium
CGTTAGGGATAGAACGGCGTGTTTGAACTCCTTTTTGCCCTCCTCCTTTTGAGGGCTAAAAGAGTGAGTAGTGATAGCCCGACCATTACAGCGTTAAAAAGTAGTGGAGTGCAACGAAACTGATTTTTTATGCTGAAATGGAAACGCCCAAATCCATTTTATTTTAGTACTTTTCCACAAAAAATATCTTATGAGTAAAACAGCTTTAATTACGGGAGCATCTAGTGGAATCGGACTGGAATTAGCAAAAATTCATGCTAAAAAGGGCGGTAATGTTGTTCTAATTGCCAGAAATGAAGAAAAATTAAACTTGATAAAGCAAGAAATTGAAACTCAATACGGTGTTCGTGTTTATATAATGGTTAAGGACTTATCTGTGGAAAATGTAGCGATTGACGTATATGAACAACTAAAAAATAAACACATTCAGATTGATTACCTTATTAATAATGCGGGCTTTGGTGACTATGGGATGTTTTTTGAAACGGATTGGGAAAAGGAACATAAAATGATTAACCTCAACATTACTACACTTACGCATTTGACAAAACTTTTTTTGAAAGATATGCTTGTGCGGGGAAATGGTAAAATTATGAACGTTGCTTCTACTGCTTCCTTTCAACCTGGCCCGGGAATGGCGGTTTACTATGCTACAAAGGCGTATGTTTTGCACTTTACCGAAGCAATTGCCAATGAAGTTGCAGACAAAGGGATTACGATAACCGCTTTATGTCCGGGTGCTACGAAAAGTGGATTTCAGGAACGTGCTAATATGCAAGAGAGCAAATTGGTTAAGGGAAAGAAGTTGCCCACTTCCAAACAGGTTGCTCTTTACGGTTATGACGCTATGTTGAAAGGAAAAACGGTTGCTATTGAAGGTTTCATGAATAAAGTTTTAGCGACTTCGGTTCGGTTTATTCCTCGTGATTTAACTGTAAAAATTACTCGATTTATTCAGGATAAAAGAAAATGATTAGCTTTGCCGGCTGATTTTGTTTTTGAACAGTAAAAAAAACATCCTCACTAATTAATAGAAAAAAAGAATGGAATTTTGGATTAAAACAGCTCAACTTATATTAAGCCTTTCGATATTGGTGATTTTGCACGAATTGGGACATTTTATTCCCGCGAAATTATTTAAAACCAGAGTTGAGAAATTTTACTTGTTTTTTGATGCGGGATTCTCTTTGTTTAAATTTAAAAAAGGGGAAACGGAATATGGTATCGGTTGGTTGCCTTTGGGCGGATATGTAAAAATTACCGGAATGGTGGACGAAAGTATGGATACCGAACAACTGTCCAAACCTCCTCAACCTTGGGAATTTAGAGCTAAACCAGCTTGGCAACGTCTTATTATTATGTCGGGCGGAGTGCTTGTTAATTTTTTGTTGGCTATTTTCCTTTATGCTATGATTCTTTTTGTGTGGGGGGAGGATTATGTGCCGAATGAAAATCTACCATACGGAATGGCGGTTCATGAGGAAATGAAACCTTTCGGATTTAGGGACGGGGATAAATTTATTTCGGTGGACGGTAAGCCTTTGGAAAATGCGTTGGATATTAATAAGTACTTGTTGTTAAGGGACGTCAAAGAAGTGGAAGTCCAACATGCGGACGGTTCGACTGAAACGATTCACTTACCTGAAGGAATTGACCAAATGATGTTTCAAAAAAACATTATGCCGGCTTTTTCTCCTTTGTTTGTGAGTGCTATCGACTCGGTTTTACCGAATACCCCTGCTCAAAAAGCGGGAATTGAAAAAGGTGATAGAATTATTGAATTAGCTCATCAGCCTGTCCGTTATTGGTACGACATCCGAAAAGTTCTAAAGGATAAGAAAAATGCTACTATTTCGGTAGAACTTTTACGAGATACGGACACTATTGCTACGCAAGTTCAAACCGACTCTTTGGGGCATTTGGGTGTGCTCCCTCAAAGTTTAAGTGATTTGATTAAGATAGAACACAAAAGTTATTCTTTTGGCGAAAGTATCTCTGCCGGAATGAACAAAGCATATTGGACGCTTAAAGATTACATTGCTCAGTTTAAATTTATCTTTACCAAAAAGGGTTCTACTGCGGTTGGTGGCTTTGCTTCTATCGGGAAATTGTTTAACCCGGTTTGGGATTGGGCAGATTTTTGGTCAACTACTGCTTTTCTTTCGGTTATGCTTGCTTTTATGAATTTATTGCCGATTCCTGCCTTGGACGGCGGGCATATTGTCTTTTTGCTCTACGAAATTATTGCAGGTAAAGCTCCCAGTGAGAAATTTTTAACCAATGCTCAGATTGTAGGAATGATTTTACTTTTGAGCTTGTTGGTTTATTCCAACGGCTTGGATTTATTGGAGGCTTTAGGGTTGCTGAAAAGGTAAATAAAGGACTCTATCGATTCCCTAACTCTTGCTTTGTAGCAATAAACGCTTCGGTAATTTGTTCCTGCTTAAAGTGTTCGCCTTTATAACTAACTAACTTTCCTCTAGAGATTGTTGCCAACTGCATATAAGCATCACTTGAATACAATAGTGTACACGCTCTATTTTCACTTGATGTAACGGATAAAAGAGGGCTGTTCTTCTTGTAAATTGTTGCATTGAACTTCTTCCCTACTTCAAAAAATGAGTTTACTTT
>JALTUD010000083.1 GCA_027047735.1 Flavobacteriales bacterium
TTTCTATGCTGTCTATTACGATAGCACCGTTGTTTTGCGGACAAATAGCGGGCGTAACCGTTGTATTGAACTCCGGCAGAGGATTTACGTTGATACTGATAAGCTCCGTTTTACCACACCCTGTTGAATCTTTGATTAGGATACTATACAAACGCGAGTGCTCCGGCGTAATAAACATATCATTTCCTGTACTTACTACCTCTCCATGATACCTCCATTGATAAGTATAGGAAGTATCTTCTCCTACGTGCAACGCCAACGACTCTCCTGCACAAATAGTGGTATCTTCTATGTTTACATAGGTATGTAAGGTGTCGCATTTGGTAGAATGGGCTAGGATTAGGTGGTTGATAGTGTTTGTTAGCGGAGCAGAGAATGATTCTATAGGTGTTTGATAAGCAAAACGAACATCCATAGCAGTATCTCCAAAGTTGACGTAAGATTTTATATCTGCTAAAGCGTCTAATTCATTCATTATACTATCAGGAGTATTATTGTTTATACCGTATAAAGTGTCATTACGGTAATCAAAACAACAGTTAAGGTTTATACAATCCCCTCCAATTAATCCTAAGTGATTATTATTGACATAAATATCTGTACCATCATAAACTGTATGGCAAATATCTGCTGTTACCACCGAAAAAGCTACTGGTTTGTTATTATTTATTTGATTTATAAAAGGAAGGTGAGCATCAACGGTTGTATCAGTGTCTTGAGAATTAAGGTATATTTCCGTACTGATTAATGGATAATTTGGGTGTTCGTATTTAATAATAAATGTAAGATTTCTATATGTAGGGTCTCCGTATATTAAGCTGACAGAAGATGTTGTAATGTGATTAAAAGAGTTAGGTAAAAAATATGGAGTAATTATTTTACATAAAGCTACAGAGTAATATGGATTATCCCAACCGCTTTCATAAATACTCATATAAAAGTTGCCAACTCTGTCACTTTCACTAAAAAACATTAAATTGTTACCATTAATAGAAACAGTTAACTGATTATCTGCGTTATATACTCGTGAATAAGTAACCAATAATAGGACTTGTCTTATGCTTGCTCCTGTTGGTATATTTGGGTTGAATTGATCGTTCAGCATCCCTCCTCCCACTCCTACAGTATAAGAAATTACCCCTCCTTTATACATATCTTGGTCAAAGAGTATTTGAGCTTTGCTATGGAGTAGTGAGAAAGAAAAAACCAAAAACCAAAACCACCTTAACATCCCTCTTTGTTTTGCGTTAATAATTTCTCTCTTAACTCTCGTACCTCTTTTTGTATGTTTTCCAACTTTTGGTGGATAGAGGTATCGTTAATGATTTGTTGGTTTTGTACTATGCCGTTTGCCAACTTGTTGTTGTATTGGTTAAAAATGTGTCCGGGGTTAAAATCGAGGATTTGTTCCATTTGCGTATCCAATATTTGAGCAATTTGTTTTAAGCGAGTAAGGGTAATGTCGGTTTCGTCGCGTTCTATTTTTCCGTAACCGCTTACGCTGATACCCAACTGTTCGGCTACATAGGCTTGGGTGTAGAAATTTAATGTTTTAACAGGTTTTATATTGTTGCTGACGTGCATTATGTTTGTTTTTAGTAAAAATAGTATTTTTACTGTTAAATACATAAAATTGTAATATTTTTTTATGATGTATGTTGTTTCATCGTCTAAGAAAACTAAATTCCATTTTTTTGCATTTACCCGACCCGCGTTAGGGACTTATCCCTAACGCAAGTATAATGAGCACCATAAAGTGTTTTTATTTCCTTTATATTTCTTCAAAAATTATTTCCATAGCTGGGGCTATGCAAAAGAATTTTTCATCGTCTAAGAAAACTAAAATTCTCTTTCTTGCTTCCAATTTTATCCACGTTAGGGATAGAAGCGGCATCCTTTTGCCCTCCCTCCTTTTGGAGGGCAAAAGATATAGCGGATAGCCCGACCCCAATTGTCAAAAGAAACGTTGAGCGTGAGCGATATGTTTCTTTTGACAATTGGGGGAACGCCCAAAAATAAAATAAGGGCTTTATCGTTGGGTTTTATTGTATCTTTATCGTGATTTAAGAAATTTGATTTGCTATTAGACCTCCGGAACTTCATATTGTTTATAGGGCGATTGTTTTATGCTTCTTTTTTGGGTTGGCTTTATTGGGCTACGCTCAGGATAATCGCGTGTTAAAAGAGTTGGTGGTGCGTACGGATAGTGTGTATGTGATTGATACTGTAAGTGTTTCGCCTTTTGATTTTGTGGTTTTAAATGGTCGTAACGATACGGTAGATGCGGGTTCTTTTTCTATGGTGTTTTCGAGTGCAAAATTCACGTGGAAGGGAAGGGATAGGGATACTATTTTGTTAAAATACAGGAAGTTGCCTTTTTTGTTTACGAAAACTTATTCGCATAAAGATACTGTCATTCGTTTTTCGAAAGAGAAAAATAACGTGCAACCTATTCGCTATACTTCGGAACCATCAACTACGGATTTGTTTGGAAATTACGGGCTGAATAAGTCGGGAAATATATCCAGAGGGGTGATGTTTGGTTCGGCTCAAAACCTGTCGCTTAATTCTAATTTGAATTTGCAACTGTCGGGTAAAATAAGTAACGATATAGAAATTTTGGCTTCGAT
>JALTUD010000084.1 GCA_027047735.1 Flavobacteriales bacterium
TCCGGCGTTTGTACGTTGTATTTTGATTTTGACATTTTCTCAACCTCGTTTCCGCAAATGTATTTGCCGTCTTCCAATATAAATTCAGCGTCTTTTAAGAAACTGAATAACGGGTCTTTTTGTGCTTCTTCGATGTTGAGCACATCGTTTTCAACGTATTTAATATCAATGTGTAGTTTTTGAGTTCTGTATGCTTTGCGTAAACCGAAGGAAACAAACTTGTTTTCGTCTTTTACTTTGTAAATAAAGCTACTTCTACCCAAAATCATTCCTTGATTGATGAGTTTCTTAAACGGCTCGTCAAATGAAATATAGCCTTTATCAAACAAGAATTTTGTCCAAAAACGAGCGTACAACAAATGTCCTGTTGCGTGTTCCGAACCACCGATATATAAGTCCACTTGATTCCAATAATCCGCTTTTTCTTTACTTACAAATTCATTTTCATTTTGTGAATCCATATAACGTAAGAAATACCAAGAGCTTCCTGCCCAACCCGGCATAGTATTGTACTCCATTCTGTCGCCTTCAAACACGTTCCATACTTCCTTTTTTGCACGAGCCAATGGTGGTTCTCCGTCTTCAGTCGGCAAATATTTATCTACCTCAGGAAGTGTAACGGGAAGTTGGTCATCTTCTAAAGCATAAGGAATATCATTTTTGTAATAGATTGGGAAAGGTTCGCCCCAGTATCGTTGACGGCTAAACACCGCGTCGCGAAGTCGATAATTGATTTTGCTTTCTCCGATGCCTTTTTCTTCTATCTTTTCAATTGCTTTTTCAATAGCAACCTTTGCCGGTAAACCGTTTAAAAAGTCAGAATTAGTTAAAACGGCATCTTTATCCGTACAAGCCGATTCGCTAATATCAACTCCTTCAAAAATGTTAACGATTTCTAGATTGAATTGTTTTGCGAAGTCCCAATCTCTTTGGTCACCTGCGGGAACAGACATTACAGCCCCCGTTCCATACGAAGCCAATACATAATCGCCAATCCAAATGGCAATTTTTTCTCCGGTAAACGGATGAATGGCGTAAGCTCCGGTAAATTCTCCCGTAACTTCTTTTACATTGGATTGCCTGTCTTTTTCCGTTTTTGCCGATGCTTGTTCTTGATAAGCTTTTACCGCTTGTTTGTGTTCTTCGGTTGTGATTTTATCTACCAAAGGATGTTCCGGTGCCAAGACCATAAACGAAACTCCGAAAATTGTATCGGGACGCGTAGTAAACACTTCTATCTTATCCGCTACTCCTTCAACCTCAAAAAAGATAGAAGCTCCTTTTGATTTTCCAATCCAATTGCGTTGTTGTTCTTTCAAGGAATCCGAAAAATCTATTTTGTCTAAACCTTGCAATAGACGTTCAGCGTAAGCTGTAATTCGCATACTCCACTGACGCATCTTTTTTTGCACGACAGGATGTCCGCCTCTTTCCGAAACACCGTCTTTAATTTCGTCATTTGCCAAAACCGTTCCCAAAGCAGGACACCAATTCACCCAAGAATCAGCCAAATAAGCCAAACGGTAATTCATCAGCATTTCGTTCTTCTCTTTATCAGAAAAGTTATTCCATTCCTCTGCCGTAAAAGCATCTTCTTGTGAAGTAACCGCATTGACGTTTGCATTCCCCTCTTTTTCTAAAATTGCAATCAACGTAGAAATATCTTCCGCTTTATCGGTTGTTTTGTTGTACCACGAATTAAAAATTTGCTTAAAAATCCATTGTGTCCATTTGTAGTACTTCGGGTCAGACGTTCTCACCTCTCTGTCCCAATCAAAAGCAAAGCCGATTTTATCCAATTGTTCTCTGTATCGGGCAATATTTTTTTCGGTGGTAATTGCAGGATGTTGTCCCGTCTGTATTGCATACTGTTCAGCAGGTAACCCAAAAGAATCATACCCCGAAGGATGCAACACATTAAACCCTTGATTTCTTTTATAACGAGCCACAATATCCGAAGCAATATAACCTAAAGGATGCCCCACATGCAAACCTGCTCCCGAAGGATACGGAAACATATCCAACGCATAAAATTTTTCTTTATCCTTGTTTTCAACAGCTTTATAGGTCTTATTATCCGCCCATTTTTTTTGCCATTTTTGCTCTATCTCAAGATGATTGTACTCGCTCATTATTCGTTTCAATTTTTAAGACCGCTAAAATACAAAGAAAAAGAGAATCAAAAGTAATACTGTAGATTTTCTTAACGATAATTTGGGCGTTCCCTTTCAAGAATAAAAAATAACCGTTGCACTCCCTATTTTTTACTCTTGAAAGGTCGGGCTATCCACTATATCTTTTGGGTTGCATATACGCAACAACCCAAAAGGATGCCGTTTCTATCCCTAACGTATTCTATGATTAAAACAAGCAAAACGTAAACTATTTTGTTAAAAAAATAACACCTCTTGCACAATGCCTTCGGCGACCCTTCGGGGAGTCGGGACTCGCCCCGACAGGCGAGGGGTAGTATTCAAAAAAATATGTTTTGAATACGTCTATACCTATGCAGCATATTTAGTTAAATCAACATACGGAGTTCCTCTCTTTACAACAGAAAACATCCTTGATAATAATTTGTTTCTAACAATGTTAAGTGTACTCATCTTGTTCTTTCCTTCTTTTA
>JALTUD010000085.1 GCA_027047735.1 Flavobacteriales bacterium
TATCTTGGTCATCACTCATTTGCACGGTTTGATTTCGCCAATCTTTTAAGATGCTTGCATCTTTGGTATTTGAACAATGGTCGGGAGCAAGTGTTTGAGCAACGGTCGGGTCGCTGTATATTTTTATTTTTCGCACCATATCATTTGCTTCTTGTAAGGTCTTCACCGGAAGTCTTCCGATGGCTACATCCAATAAATCCGTACCGTTCATTCCTGCATTGTCGGCAAGTATTGCAAAATAATCGTCAGAAGTGTAGGAAGACGTTTTGGATAAGGTTTCTTTCGATTCATACGTAGGGATAAAATTCTTATTGTGCTTCATCAGGTTACGATTATCATAAGAACCGTCGCCCATTAACAGACAATATTTAGGAATCAAGGAAGAATTATTTCCGGCACGTTTATAAAACATTCGTAAAAATGTTTTAATAGCCGTAGCATCTCGCATTCCCGATGAAAATTCATTGAAAACTTGCTCAGTCGTAACCGTATGCACACTCAATCCTTCCGATTGATGAAAATTTGCTAAATCAGTAGAAGCGGACAAAAATTGAGGAGCGGAAATGATTATCATATCGGCATAAGGAAGTGCGTGTAAGTTTTGATGTTCTATTTTTTGAAAAAATACAGGAGTCAGAAAATTATCGTTTTTAAAAGCGATAAACTCACGTAACGAGTCGCTGTTTATTTTGAAGGACAGTAAATTTCCCGAACGTGTAAAATCAATAGATTGTACAGAAGTAGGACTAGTAATTTCCCAAATATGATCAACAGGATACTGTTCGGTTAAGAAAAATTCCGCTACGTTTCCGTTTCCTACTGAACTTAAATCTCTAAAAGCCATTTGTTCGCCACTCATTATAAGTTGTCGTCTGGCATTGATTTCAATAAAATCCAACCAACCTTTAGAGGAAGGAATACCATTTTTATTCAACGTAACGGATATTGTTGTGTTATCTGAATTTTGTTTGAGTTTAAACTCTTTAATTTGGGCACGAGCATAAGGGCTGTTTATTCCATTGTTTCCCGAAGGCGATGTTAAATTAGGTAACTGATAAGAAGAAAAAGAATTGCTCACCGTATAGTACGGTGCAGTACTAATAGAACTAATCAAGGTTCGCACGCGCAGGCGAATAGAATCGGTTGTAACCAAATTAGGGAAGGCGAAGTTGTAAGAATAAGTCGTTTGCACGTCAAATAAGTCGCCGTACCATTCTCTGCCACCTTTACCTAAATTAAATTTTTCATCTTCGATGTATTGAAAATCATCAAACTCCGTAATACTGTGTGTAGTTGCGTTGGTAGAAAGCGGTGCAACACCAATACGTTTAGCCGTTCCCGAAGGATTAACATTGATGAAGTAATACGAAGTATCACAATACAAATTAATCTGATGCGTAAATTTATTATTGTCGTCCTTTATTTGATGTGCATCTCTCCCGTAGAAAAGAATATAATCTTCGGGGTCAAATTTTCCATCGCTTTCCCCTTTAACGTAGATAGCGTTTTTCAATACATCATCCGGACGATATTCGTTGTTGTTTTCCGGTAACATACCAAAGCCGTTTCCGTAAATATTGATAGAGGAGGGCGAAATATTATCGATGTCAATTCCCAAATCCTTCAAATAATTGTAGTCAATCTTGTAAACACCGTTTTTTGTTACCCCTATTTTATACCAATCTCCCGAACCGTTTTGAAATACAGAATTTTGAGCAAAAGCTTTATTATACGAGTTGCTTTTATGCGAATAGTGAATCGTCCCCGAAAAAGAAACCAGCTTTTCAAACTGCCCCGTTGAAGAGTTATAACGAACAGGAACAAGACTCAATAGCAGATAGCTTCTTTTGCGGTCAGACGGAAACAACACTTCAAATTTGAAATCATTGCCGATAGTTTCGTTAGAAAAACAAGAAGCATCAGCAGTAATTGGCTCAACCTGAATCGCCGAAACCACAAATTCACCTTGATTTCCTTTCACTTTATAGTTAAAATAAATTTTAGGCACATCGTTCTCCAAATCCCAAAAACCTTTTTCAGGAAGCGGACAATTACCGATTTTTTCTTTTAGCTGAATTTCATTGCTTTCCCAAGTCAATTGCTCTTGAATCGTTAAACTTTGAGCAAAAAGCGAATAAGTATTCCCCAAAAGAAGGAAAATACCTAAAAGTAGAGTAAGACTAAAATTTATGTTGTTATTCATAAGTGGTTTATTTATGATTGTTGGGCGTTCCCCCAAAACGACAAAAAATATCAGTTATTGCATAACCGATATTTTTTGTCGTTTTGGGGTCGGGCTATCCACTATATCTTTTGCCCTCCAAAAGGAGGGAGGGCAAAAGGATGCCGTTTCTATCCCTAACGTGTGTAAAAAGAGCGGTAAGAAAATGAGTTTTAGTTTCTTTAGACGATGAAAAAGATCTTTGCTTATGCTCAAAACAACAAACTTTAAGGATTTTTGAATCTTTCTTTTTCCCAATACTGTCGTTGTAAAATTTTGTAGTAACTCGTTACAACAAAAATTTTACGCCTAAGTCTTGAAAAAAATAAATTCTTCAAATTCTCCATAAAGCTCATTGCATTGAGCATAGCACCCGCTATGGAAATATTTTTTGAAGAAGGATAA
>JALTUD010000086.1 GCA_027047735.1 Flavobacteriales bacterium
TGCTCAGATGTTCCGTGTTAGGACAATCCCTAACGCGGAATGAAATAAGTGCAAGAAAACATTTTAATATAAATAAACAATGTACGAAAACATTAAATTTGAAATAAAAGACAACGTAGGCATCATTACACTCAACAGAGAGAAGGTACTTAACAGTTTTAATTTTGAAATGGCTGACGATGTTATCGATGCCTTACATAAATGCGAAGCACCGGAAATTAGAGCCGTAATACTAACAGGAAACGGAAGAGGATTTTGTGCAGGACAAGATTTAGAAGAAGCCACCAGAAAAGGAGGTCCTTCCATAGAAGAAATAGTAGAGCACACTTACAACCCAATTGTAACCTTGATACGCAAATTAGAAAAACCCGTAATAGCAGCCGTTAACGGAATCGCAGCAGGAGCAGGAGCTAACCTAGCTATCATTTGCGATATAACAATTGCTTGCGAATCAGCAACTTTTATTCAATCATTTAGCAATATAGGTTTAATACCGGATAGTGGCGGAACTTATACCCTACCTCGATTAATAGGAATGCAAAGAGCAACAGCAATGATGTTCTTGGGCAATAAAGTCAGTGCAAAAGAAGCAAAAGATTTAGGCATGATTTACAATGTAGTTCCCGATGAACTTTTACAAGAAGAAACCTTTAATTTTACTAAGAAACTTGCTCAACGACCAACCGTAGGATTAGCCTTAACGAAAAAAGCACTTAATGCAAGCTATACAAACACGTTGGAACAACAACTTGAACTTGAAAAGGAACTACAAGCACAAGCAGCCAAAACCTACGACCATCAAGAAAGCCTTACCGCTTTTTTTGAAAAAAGAAAACCGCAATACAAAGGAAGATAAAACTTGGCACAAGTTTTGTTGATAAGCTATTAACCATCAAAACAATAATGATAACAGCTGTTAATGTTGTGTTAAGTATGAATAACCAAACATATTTTTTATTACATTTGCAGAGGTTACACTAATTTAAACAAAAATTAAAACTATGAGAAAAGCGTTTTTAACATTCGGAATGTTGTTTCTTGCTTTTTCGTTTTTTACAGCGAAAGCACAAGAAGCAAAACCAGCTAAAATCGGGGGAGCTGAAATTACCTTCGAAAAGGAAACTCACGATTACGGAAAAATTAAGCAAAATGCTAATGGTGAGTGCGAATTTGTATTTAAAAACACAGGTACAGAGCCTTTATTAATCTCCAACGCCAGAGGTTCTTGCGGGTGTACAGTTCCAACTTGGCCAAGAGAACCAATTGCACCGGGAGCTTCGGCTACTATCAAAGTAAAATACGATACAAAAAGAATTGGTGCTATCAACAAATCGGTTACTATTCAATCGAATGCCGTAAATGCACCAACAAAAATTATCCGAATCAAAGGAGAAGTTTTGCCACCGGACAATGCAGCTACACCTGTTAAACCGGCTCAAGGACCAGTTAAACACTAAAATTAAAATCAACTATATAGAAAAAGCTACTTTGTATAAAAGTGGCTTTTTCTTTGTTATCCCCTATCCTACTTTTTGAAAACCATCATGAAGAATTTTATTATATTCATTTTAATAGTGTCAATTGGTTTAATTGTAACGAAGCCAACGGATGCAGACTTTGAACAATATAGAGAAAAATATATTCAACAAAGAATATTAGGAAAAAAGACTGATGAATCAAGTCTGAAAAAAGCTTTAGGGACAATCACCGCTAAACTTGGTGCTGAATTATCGGGACAATTGACAGAAAAGAAAGACTATTACTTGTTTACGCTATATGAAGTAAAATTAGATAAACAAGAACCTTATAAATTTATAGGAATAGCCCGAAACTTTTTACCTTTGCAAACTCACGAACCATTTAAAGAATAAAACACACAATGAAAAAAGCGATTATTAGTACAGAAAAAGGAGATATGAAAGTAGAGTTCTACGAAAAAGATGCTCCGAATACAGTTAAAAATTTTATCTCTCTTTCTGAAAAAGGATTTTATGATGGACTTACTTTTCACCGAGTAATACCTGACTTTGTTATTCAAGGTGGATGTCCTGACGGTACAGGTGCAGGTGGGCCGGGCTACACAATAGACTGTGAATTAGACGGAGAAAATCAATATCACGACAGAGGAGTATTGAGTATGGCTCATGCCGGAAGAAATACCGGAGGCTCTCAATTCTTTATCTGCCACAGCAGAAACAATACTGCTCATCTTGATGGTAACCATACTTGTTTTGGAAAAGTAGTTGAAGGATTAGATGTTATCGATGACATTAGAGCCGGTGATAAGATTAATAAAATCGAGATTATTGAAGAGTAAAATTTACAAACTTATTAAAACAAAAAGCTACATAATTATGTGGCTTTTTTCGTATTTACATTATTCTATATATTTTATTGATTGAGAATAGCTTTTTTTATCGTCTAAAAAAACTAAATTCCGTTTTCTTTACACTTATTTCAACTGTGTTAGGGATAGAACGCTGTGTTTGAACTCCTTTTTGCCCTCCTCCTTTTGAGGGCAAAAAGAGTGAGTAGTGATAGCCCGACCCTCATCTGCAAAACAAACGTTTCGCGAGAGCGATATGTTTGTTTTGCGGATGAGGGGAACGCCCTATCCTTTAT
>JALTUD010000087.1 GCA_027047735.1 Flavobacteriales bacterium
ATTCACTTTCTTGCTTCCAATTTTATCCACGTTAGGGATAGAACGGCGTGTTTGAACTCCTTTTGGTTTGTTGCATATATGCAAACCAAAAGAGTGAGTAGTGATAGCCCGACCCTTTTCTGCTAAAGATACGTTGAGCGTGAGCGATATGTATCTTTAGCAGAAAAGGGGAACGCCCAAAAACTAGGCTTTTACCAACAGCTTAAATCCTTTGCCGTGGACATTTACTATTTCTATTTTATCGTCTTTTTTCAGGTGCTTTCTTAGTTTGGCGATATATACGTCCATACTTCTGCCGTTAAAATAATTGTCGTCGCCCCATACGGCTTTCAGTGCTGCGTTTCGCTCTAAGACACCATTTTTATTTTTTACCAATAACCTTAATAACTCATTTTCCTTGGTGGTTAATTTTATTTCTTCGTCCTGATACTTCAATTTTCTGGTATTATAATCAAAAGTAAAATCACCTACGGTATAGATCCCATTATCGGCATCGTCCTTACTGACTCTTCGCAATATAGCATTTATTCTAGCCAAGAGTTCATCCATACTAAAGGGCTTGGTCATATAATCGTCTGCACCGACATTAAATCCTTTGAGTGTATCTTCTTTCAGTGCTTTCGCCGTAAGAAATAAAATGGGGATTTCTTTGTCAATTTCGCGTATTTCTTTTGCCAAAGTAAAACCGTCTTTTACCGGCATCATTACGTCTAAGATCAGAAAATCAAAATTGCCTTTTACAAAGGTTTCGTACCCTTCTTGACCATCGGTTTTAAGCACGCATTCATACCCTTTGGCTTTTAAAAACTCGGAAAGTAACATTCCCAGATTCGGATCGTCTTCTACTAATAATATTCTGTTTTTTTTACTCATATTTCTGAGGGTTTTAGAGGTATTTGGATTGTAAACTCTGTTCCTTTTCCGGGAGTGCTGTTTACTAATATTCGTCCTTTATGTTTCTCTATTATGGCTTTCACATAACTCAATCCCAATCCAAAACCTTTTACGTTGTGCAAATCTCCGGTTGGAACGCGATACAATTTATCAAAAATCTTACGTTGGTTTTCTTTGGTTATTCCTATTCCTTTATCTTTTACTTTTATTTCTATACCATTTGAAATATCGTTTATTACCACTTTAATATCAGGCGAACCGTTAGAATATTTGGTTGCATTATCCAATAAATTATAGATGACGTTGGTAATATGTATTTTATCAGCTAAAATCACTGTGTTTTTTGCATTGTTTTGTACTTCAATAACACCGCCCTTTTTCTCAACTTGGATTTTAACATTTTTGACGGCACTTTCTATCACATCATTTAGATTTACTTCTTCTAATTTTAGCTTGAGTTCGCCTCTATCCAATACGGCACTTTGGAGTACATTCTCCACCAATCCGCCCAGACGTTTATTCTCCTCATCAATAATGGTTACAAAACGATCTCTCGTCTCTCTGCTTTTACTCAAGTCTTCATCTTTCAGTGCCTCACACGCCAAAGAAATAGTCGCAATGGGAGTTTTAAGTTCGTGCGTCATATTATTGATAAAGTCATTCTTGATAATCGACAACTTTTTTTGCCTGTATATGATGCTAAAGGTATAATAAAAAGTTACAATAATAATAACAATAAACAAAATAGATAATACCAATAATTTCCTCAGCGACTTAAATACATAAGCTCGTTGATGCGGAACCACAAAAGCTAAATACGCCGGCGAAGTACGGTATTCATTAGGGAAAAGATTCAACTTATAAACCGCACTCAGCAATTCTTTCTCTTTATCGGGAGCATTGGAATACACCAATCTATTGCCCCTGTCAAAAACGCCGTAATAATAATTCTCCGGCAATCCATTATTGTGAAACACCACGTATATAATACTATCCAACACCGGTTGCGGTATTCTTTCGGGAACAGATTTAAAGCTGTTTTGGGCAAACATTTCTTGCACAATCTCCTCCATAATTTTATTCTGCCCCTCAATAATATTCAACCCGTTAAATAAAACCGAAGTCGTATCCAACCCTTTATTTATAGCACTCAATTCATTTAACGAATGAAAGAGTTGGTGCATCCTTTTGCTGGAATTTAATCGACTAATAGCTTCAAACTTATTCGCCTGATGCACGATGCTTATCAAAGATTTTTTTATTACTGTATCTAAGTGTTTTTCACGTTGATGCACGGTACTTGTTATCCAAAATGCTTGAATAGCAATCAATCCGATAAGTGCAACCGCACTTAAAACCGTTAGAATCAGTATAGAACTTTTCTTTAACACCGTGTGAATTTACTTTGCTTTCTCGATATACTAAAACTCTTTAACAATGTTTAACTAAATTCTTTTGATTTGGGCGTTTCCCTTTTTCCTAAAACAATATACCGCTATCGCTAAACATTGTTTTAGAAAAAAGGGTCGGGCTATCCACTATATCTTTTGCCCTCCAAAAGGAGGGAGGGCAAAAGGATGCCGTTCCTATCCCTAACGCGGGTCAGGGAAGTGCAAAGAAAATGGAATTTAGTTTTCTTAGACGATGAAAAATAAATTTGCATAGCCCCAGCTATGGAAATTTATTTTGAAGAAGTTATTTACAGTTTGTGTATAAAAG
>JALTUD010000088.1 GCA_027047735.1 Flavobacteriales bacterium
GTTGTAATGGTGAAAGAGGAAGAGGCTCTTTAGTTAAGGAGTTAAGATAGTTTTCTTGTTAGAAAGATATAAGCCCGTTATTTTAATAACGGGCTTTTCGTGTTTCTGTTTATTTGAAACTATTGTAAGTATCAAACAGATGGGGAGATAAAGTGTACGAATCAACCAATTACCAAAATAACTGGAACGGTAAAAATATCTTCGGTGTAACATTTGGTGGAGAAGACTTGCCAGTTGGTACATATTTCTATATCTTTGAACCTCAGAGAAGTCGAGTAGATGGTGAAACGATAAAACCAACGAAAGGATACGTGTATTTGAATCGTTAATTAAGTAATAAAAAGAGATAATTATCAAATTTGGAGAGGGGGTAAAATCCCTCTCCAATAAAAAAATCATAAAATGAAAAAGATAATAATAGCAGTAACAGTACTATTGTCAGGTATCGGAGCCGTAGCTCAACAAGACGCTATGTTTACGCACTATATGTTTAATACGTTAGCAGTAAACTCCGGATATGCTGGAAGTAGAGATGCACTGACAATTACAGGATTACATCGAAGCCAATGGGTTAGTTTCCCCGGAGCACCAACTACACAAACATTGACCATGCACACGCCACTACTGAATGATAAATTAGGCGTAGGATTGTCGGTGTTAAATGATAAAATTGGGCCGACGAATACAACGGCAATTTACGGAGATTTTGCTTACAAATTAAAAGTGAGTGAAACAGCAAAATTAGCTTTTGGTTTAAAAGGGGGAGTCAATTTAATGAGTAATAAATTGGCAGGATTAAAAACCGATGAAGGCGGTGATATTGCTTTTTCATCCAATACAGCTAGTCAGTTATTGCCTAACTTCGGGTTTGGGATGTATTATTACAGCGATAAATTTTATGTAGGATTATCTACACCGAAGTTATTGGAAAACGATTACAAAACCAATACAACAACCGGAACAACCTCCGTAGCAAGTGAGCAACGACACTATTTTTTGATTGCAGGAACTGTATTTCCAATCGGAGAAAGTCAAAAAATAAAATTAAAACCTACAACTTTTATAAAAGTAACAGCTGCGGCACCAATAGAAGCGGATTTGACACTAACGGCATTGTTCAATGACAAATTTTGGGCAGGAGCAATGTTCAGAACCGGAGATGCTTTAGGTGTTTTATTGGGTGCAAATATTACCAATCAATTATCGTTAGGCTATTCGTTTGATTGGAGTTATACCAACACCACGTTTAAATACAACGGAGGTTCACACGAAATTATGTTGCGATACGACTTGATTTACACAGACAAAGGTAAAATACGTTCACCAAGATATTTCTAATAATACATGAGGTTAAGAATTTAATATAATTAGGGCGTTTCCCCAATCTGCTAAACAAACATATCGCTCTCGCTCAACGTTTGTTTAGCAGATTGGGGTCGGGCTATCACTACTCACTCTTTTGGTTTGCATAAATGCAACAAACCAAAAGGAGTTCAAACAGACCGTTCTATCCCTAACGCATACAACGAATAACTTCAGCATCAACAATATATTCAAACAAGGAAAAAACAGAACAATGATAAAAAGGAATATAATAATCGGGTTATTGTTATTAGGAACAAGTTTCGGAATAACAGCCCAAACCGGCAAGGTCAAAAAAGCAGATAAGTCGTATGAAATGTATTCATACAAAAAGTCTTTAGAAAAATTTTCTGAGTTAACAGACAAAACACCGGATATGTACAGAAAGATGGCAGAGGCCGCTTTCAATATCGGTGACTATGAATCAGCAGAAGAGTTTTATGCAGAATTGGTAGCAACAAGTGAAAAAACACCGGCAGACATATTAAAATACGCTGAAGTTTTGCAAATCAACAAAAAGTATGATTTAGCTAATAAAAAAATGGAGGAGTACTATGCAATGAAATCGGATGATTCCAGAGCAAAAGAGTATGTATCCAATAAAGATTATTACAAAAAACTTTCAAAAGATGTTGGACGTTTTAAAATAGATACCTTATCTATCAACAGTCAGCAAGAAGATTTTGGGCCGGCTTTCTATACCGATAGTCAAGTCGTATTTGCCAGTTCAAGAGAAGGAGTAACCCCAATCCGCAGAAAATGGAATTGGAACGGGTTACCGTTCTTAAATTTATACGTAGCAGATAAAGACGAAAATTTACAACTAACCAATCCTCGTCAATTTAAAAAGAAATTCAATAAAAAATACCACGAAGGACCTGCGACTTTCAATGAAGCAGGAGATTTTATGGTCTTCACACGAAACAACTATGATGGTAAAAGTCAAGACGGTGTTGTAAAACTACAATTGTTTACTTCTAAGTTAGAAGACGGAAAATGGACAAAACCGGTAGGCGTACCATTCAACAGTAACGATTATTCAGTAGGACACGCAAGCCTTACCCCCGACGGAAAGAAAATGTACTTTGCCGGAGATATGGAAGGAGGAAAAGGTGGTGTAGATATTTATGTCGTAGATATAAAAGAAGACGGTACATTTGGAACACCTGTCAATTTAGGAACAAAGATAAATACAGAAGGTAACGAAATGTTCCCATTTATACATCCGAATGGT
>JALTUD010000089.1 GCA_027047735.1 Flavobacteriales bacterium
AGGCACATAGTGATTTGGTGTGTACTTCTTCCAATGCGAAAAAAATTATAGAGTCTATTCCTGAAGACCAACCGATTATTTTTGCTCCGGATAAGAATTTGGGGGCGTATATCAATAAGGAAACAGGAAGAAATATGGTGCTTTGGGATGGTGCTTGTGTGGTGCATGAGGCTTTTTCTTTGGATAAATTGGTGGAGTTACATTTGGAACATCCTGATGCTAAGATTATTGCCCATCCTGAATCGGAAGCTCATATATTAAAAGCAGCCGATTATATCGGTTCTACTTCGGGGATGATAAATTTCGTAAAGACCGATTCGAGTAAAAAATACATTGTAGGAACGGAAGCGGGGATTTTGCACGAAATGAGCAAAGAAGCACCGGATAAAGAATTGATTCCTGCTCCGGCAAATGAAGACAATACGTGTGCTTGTTCGGAGTGTAGTTATATGAAGATGAATACGATGCAAAAGTTGTATTTGTGTATGAAGTATGAATTGCCTGAAGTTACGGTTGATGAAGAGATTAGAAAGAAAGCGTTGATTCCGATTGAGCGAATGCTTGAAATTTCTGCGAGAAAATAGTCTGTTTTAGGAATTTTGGACAAGTTCATTGTTCATTTACAATAACAAATTAATGAGTGTAAAACATTTTGATGTGCTGATATTGGGCTCGGGAGTAGCCGGATTGAGTACTGCGATAAAAACGGCAAAAGCGTTACCTGATGTAAGCGTTGGGGTGATAACAAAGTCTTTTGATTATGAATCAAATACAAAGTATGCTCAGGGCGGGATTGCGGTAGTGTGGGATAAGTTGGATTCTTTTGAAAGTCATATTGAAGATACACTAAAAGCCGGTGATTATCTAAACGATAGAGAAGTAGTTCGTATGGTGATTGAAGAAGCACCCAAACGCTTGAATGAATTGATAGCGTGGGGGGCGGAATTTGATGCGGATAAAAAAGGAAATTATGATTTAGGAAAGGAGGGAGGTCATTCTGCCAATCGTATTATTCATCATAAAGACATTACAGGGTTTGAGATAGAAACAACACTATTGGAACAAGTAAAAAACTTGCCGAATATTACGACTTTACAACATCATTTTGCAATTGACCTGATTACCGACCACCACGTAAAAGAAAAGATAACGAAGTTTGATAAAGCAAATATTACATGTTACGGAGCGTATGTTTTGGATGAAAATACGCAAGAGATAGAAACTTACACCGCTCATAAAGTAGTAGTGGCAACCGGTGGGGCAGGGCAAGTATATGCATCAACTACCAATCCGATAATAGCCACAGGAGACGGAATTGCAATAGCGTATAGGGCAAAAGCTAAAATAAAAGATATTGAATTTGTTCAATTTCATCCTACGGCGTTGTATCAACCGGGAGTAAGTCCTGCCTTTTTAATATCTGAGGCTGTTAGAGGTTTCGGAGCTCATTTAGTCAATAAAAAAGGGGAACGTTTTATGTTTAAAATTGACGAAAGAGGAGAGCTGGCTTCTAGAGATATTGTCGCGAGAGCTATTGATAATGAGCTAAATATTTCTGGTGAAGATTGTGTATATTTGGATTGTCGTCATTTGGATTTTGATAAGTTCTTGGAGCACTTTCCGAATATTTATGAAAAGTGTATGAGTATCGGTATTGATGCGAAAAAAGACCTTATACCTGTTGTTCCTGCTTGTCATTACTTTTGTGGTGGGATTGAAGTAGATAAACAAGGCAAGTCATCGATTAAGAATATGTATGCTTGCGGAGAGGCATCATGCACGGGATTGCACGGAGCAAATCGTCTAGCCTCAAATTCCTTGCTTGAAGCCTTGGTTTACGGACATAACATCGCTAATGATATTATAGAAAACAAAAAAGAGTTTGAAAATAAGGAATTGAATGTGCCGAAATGGGATGCAGAAGGAACTATCGCACCTAAAGAGTTGATTTTAATCAAACACAACCGAAGAGCGTTGCAAACCGTAATGAGTGATTTTGTAGCTATTGTACGCTCTAATCAACGCTTGAGTAAAGCATTAAAAAAATTGGATGAAATATATTTAGACACCGAAGAAATATATAAAACAACGGTATTGTCGCCACAACTTTGTGAGTTAAGAAATTTAAACGCCGTAGCTTATTTAGTGGTAAAACAATCCCAAAAACGTAAAGAAAATAAAGGAGCCTTTTATAGTTTAGATTTAGTGTAGTAATGGGGAGGAGGAAAAAGAAGAGAAATAGAGAACCGGAACAAGTACAAGAAGAATCATCATACACCGCTTTAAAAGTTTTGTGTATAATGAGTTTTATCGGGTTTATTATTTCTATGCTGGTAGATACAGGAAATTATATATCCTTTAGTAGTGTGGAAGAGATGAAAACTGCCGACAATCAAATTCCTTATGAGCAGATAGAAACACAACTGGAACAATGGGCGGAAATCGGAATAGATGTTACCGAAAAAGGTGTAAACAAGATTGCAACCATGTATGCCGTTAGAACGCTGATTGATGTGTTGGCAATGGTCGGAGTTGTTTTTATGTTTTATCGAATTAGAGTCGGATACTATATCTATGTATTATTTCAG
>JALTUD010000090.1 GCA_027047735.1 Flavobacteriales bacterium
GCACTCAAAGGAGAGTTAAAACTCACCCTTGAACCCAACTATTACAATCCCGTTTCTCATCATAATGATTCTATCAAATACAAGATATTTTTAATCGATAGAGCTTTACATATTAGCAATATCGTAGAAACCGATACGATTACCCACTAGAGTTGTTCAAAATGAAAAAATATTATCTCTTTTTTTTATTGGTCTTCCTGTTGGCAGGAAGTTGTTCAACCCCAACTTCTACTGTTCCCAAATCCAATACCGTTGTAGAAAAACGCTCAAAAACAAATGTATTAAACCCTTTATTTTTGGTTTATCACCAACAAAAAGACACCTCAGTTGTTTATTTTAAATTACATACAAAAGAAATTTTATATACACGGAAAGACCAATTATCACCTTATCAATCCGATGTACGAATAGAGTATAAACTTCATCCTTACGGAAACACAAAAGTAACTGTAGATAGTAGTACAATAGTTATTAAAGATAAAAAAAGAATAAATGATAACCGCTCAATCATCGGTAACTTTAAAATCCCCGTAAAAGACAATAAGGATTATTTATTAAAAATAAACACCAGAGATGTTAATAGAAATTCCCTCATTAGCAAAAAAATATACATCATAAAAACCGATAAAAACAACCCGCAGTACTTTCTATTGGTAAACGACAGCACCAACCATCCTATATTTGAACATTACATAACCGATTCTATTCCCTTACAGCTTCATTCCGAATACAATGAGGACGATACGGTTTTTGTAAAATATTACAAAAGAGAATTTAATATAGCCGCTCCGCCCTTTGCTTCTGTAAACATTCATTCGTTTGATTATACTCCCGATAGTTTAGTCCAAACAATTATTCCAAGAGATTCCTTTCCGCTTATTTATCCGTCCGAAAAAGGTTTTATGCTTTTTCAAGCTCAAACGGATAACAATCGAGGTTTAACTTTATTTAGGTTTGATAAAAACTACCCTAAAATCATTAATGCAAAAGGGTTGATTGAGCCTTTGCGTTATCTCTGTTCTACAGCGGAATACAAAGCTTTACTCAATAGCCCTACCCCTAAAAAAAGTGTGGATGAGTTTTGGTTATCAAGAGCAAGCAGTAAACCAAGGGCAAGAGAATTAATACGTCAATATTACAATCGAGTGGAACGGGCAAATGCTAAATATACCTCATACAAAGAAGGTTGGAAAACCGACAGAGGAATGATTAGTATTGTTTTTGGTGTTCCTACTATCGTAAGAAAAACAGTGCATACCGAAACATGGATATATGGCGAGGAAAATAACCTGATGGCGTTAACATTCATTTTTAACCGAAGTGAAAACCCTTTTACAGCAAATGATTATAAATTACAGCGTTCATCCAATTACAAATCATCGTGGTACAGAGCAGTAGATACATGGCGAAGCGGTAGAGTTTTTTATGGCTATTGATGATGTTCTTTACGTAACTTCGTTGCGAAATAGTTTAAAACTTGTAGTTTTGCCGAGTAAATAAAATATAATTAAAAATCAAAATATGAAAGCATACGTTTTTCCCGGACAAGGAGCTCAGTTTACCGGAATGGGAAAAGACCTTTACGAAGCATCGGCAAAGGCAAAAGAACTTTTTGAACAAGCAAATACTATTTTAGGATTTAGGATTACCGATATTATGTTTGAGGGTACGCCAGAAGAATTAAAACAAACAAAAGTAACTCAACCTGCTATTTTTTTGCATTCGGTAATTTTAGCCCAAACATTAGGAGAAGATTTTCAACCCGATATGGTTGCCGGTCATTCATTGGGCGAAATTTCCGCTTTGGTTGCCAATGGTGTACTTACCTTTGAAGCAGGATTACAACTCGTATCCAAAAGAGCCTTGGCTATGCAAGAAGCTTGCGAAAAACAGCCGTCAACCATGGCTGCAATCTTAGGATTAGATGACTCAGTAGTTGAAGAAACCTGTGCTGAAATTGAAGGAGTAGTCGTTCCCGCAAATTACAACTGCCCCGGTCAGTTAGTTATATCGGGAGAAGTAGATGCTATAAATAAGGCTTGCGAAGTCTTAAAAGAGAAAGGAGCCAGAAGGGCTTTGGTTTTGCCTGTTGGCGGAGCCTTTCATTCACCTCTAATGGAGCCTGCAAAAGAAGAATTGGCAAAAGCCATTGAAAATACAGAATTTACCCCCCCTATTTGCCCTGTTTATCAAAATGTAACGGCAAAAGCAGTTACTTCACCTGAAGAAATTAAAAAGAATCTAATGGAGCAATTAACCGCACCGGTTCGTTGGACACAAACGATGTTGCAAATGATAGAAGACGGAGCCGATTCTGTTACGGAAGTAGGTCCCGGAAAAGTATTGCAAGGATTATTTAAAAAGGTAGATCGTAAATTTCCTACTCAAAGTGCTACTATCTAATTTAAGGTTTAACAAAATACACTATGTCAACTTATAAAGAAGTAAAACGCGTTACTACGCACACCTTGTTAGAGATGAAAGCGCAAGGGGAAAAAATCTCAATGCTTACCGCTTATGATTATTCTATGGCTAAAATAGTAGATCAAGCAGGAATGGATGTCATTCTTGTTGGTGATTCTGCTT
>JALTUD010000091.1 GCA_027047735.1 Flavobacteriales bacterium
TGAATAAGTCGGGAAATATATCCAGAGGGGTGATGTTTGGTTCGGCTCAAAACCTGTCGCTTAATTCTAATTTGAATTTGCAACTGTCGGGTAAAATAAGTAACGATATAGAAATTTTGGCTTCGATTACGGATAATAATTTACCGATTCAGCCGGAGGGGAATACGCAACAAATTAATGAATTTGACCAAGTGTATATTCAGTTGTTTTCCGGTGATAAATGGAAACTGCAAGCCGGTGATTTTTGGTTGAAAAACCCGAATGATTATTTTTTGAAATATAATAAAAAAGCACAGGGGGCTTCGTTTTATAAACAAAGTAAATTGAACGATAGGTTTGTTGCAAAAAACAGGGCGAGTATTGCGGTTTCCAAGGGGAAATTTGCTCGTCATATTTTGCAGGGGATAGAAGGAAATCAAGGTCCTTATAAATTGAAGGGAGCAAACAATGAGCCGTTTATCGTGATTTTAAGCGGAACGGAACGTGTTTTTATTGACGGTAAACTTTTAACAAGGGGTGCAGTGAATGATTATACGATTGATTACAATACGGCTGAGGTTACGTTTACGGCAAACCAAATCATTACCAAAGACAAAAGAATTATTGTAGAGTTTCAATATTCGGATAAAAATTATGCTCGTTCCATCGTTGAAAGCACCAATGAATTTGTAAGCAAAAAGTCGAGGTGGTATGTGAATGTATATTCGGAACAAGATGCTAAAAACCAGCCTTTGCAACAAGATTTGTCGAATGCAGAAAAGAGTTTTTTAGCACAGATTGGCGACAGTATTTCCAAGGCTTATTTTCCGAGTGTTGATTCTGTAGAGTACAATAGCAATCAGGTGTTGTACAAGAGAATAGATTCTTTGGGATATTCGATTTTTGTGTATTCCAATTCTCCCGATAGTGCTCATTACAATGTTTCTTTTTCTAAAATTGAGGGGGATTATATTTTAGATGATTTTGTTGCTTTTGGAAAGGTGTATAAATGGGTTGCTCCCGATACGGTTGCGGGTAAATTGATGCATAAAGGCGAGTATGCTCCCGTAAGGATATTAATTGCACCGCAAAAACATCAGTTTGTATCTGCGGGAACGGAACAACAACTCAATAAAAACACGTCCTTAAAAGTTGAAACGGCTTTGAGTAACAAAGACATTAATACTTTTTCAAATCGAAACAGTGATGATAATTTGGGTGGTGGATTGATGTTGCATTTGGTCAATAAAAAAGATAGTGTTTTTAAACATTGGACGTTGCAAAATACGGTGAATGCCGAGATTCGAACGCAGTATTTTTCGCCGGTGCAGTGGTATCGTTCTCCTGAGTTTATCAGGGATTGGAATATAAAAGGAGTAAACACACAGGCTTTTCAGACTTTAGGAAACGCCGAGCTGAAACTTTTTCGTAAGCAAGAGGCTTTTACTTACGGGATAAAAAATTATACGATAGATAAAGTTTATTCAGGCTTGAAAAATTATGTCCGCATCAATTCATCTACCTCAAAAGGATTGTTTGTTGACTTTAAAGGTAGTTTTCTTCACTCGGAAGGTAGTTCTGCTTCAAATTATTTCAGGCATAAAACCAATATGTACCAAAAAATAAAAAAATGGAAGATTGGGTTTAAGGATATTCAGGAGAATAATCAAAAGAGAATCGGTGACAGCTTATTGGCAACCTCGTATCAATTTTATGACTGGCGAACGTATATCTCCAAAGGCGATTCGGGAAGCTCTTTTGTTGAGGTTTATTACGGACAACGTTCAGACAAAAAACCGTTATCAAACGAATTAAGTTCGGCTACATTTGCAAATAATATCGGAGGAAAATTCATAAAGCGGTTTAGTGCAAAGCATCAGCTTACTTTAAATACGAATTACAGGACGCTTATGATAAAGGATACAACTTTAGTTTCCATACGTCCGGAAAACACTTTATTAAGCCGTCTTACCCACCGGATAAAGCTGGCGAAAGGCGGATTAAGTTTTTCAACTTTTTATGAGGTGGGAAGCGGGTTGGAACTAAAAAAAGAATTTACCTATATAGAAGTAACCGCAGGGCAAGGGACTTACACGTGGAACGATTATAACAACGATGGTGTAAAACAACTCAATGAATTTGAAGTTGCCGTATTTTCCGACCAGGCTAAATACATTCGTGTTTTTACGCCTTCCAATAATTACGTAAAAACTTACAATTCTGGATTTAACGAAGTGGTAAACATAAACCCGAGGTATTTTTTAAAGAAAAAAAGCAAGGTGAATAAATTTATCAACCGTTTTACCACACAAACGAGGTTGAGAAGTAACCGTAAAACCACACTAAAAAGCATTGAGAATTACGCCAACCCATTTATTCAAAATATAGCTGATTCTAGTTTGCTTTCGTTGCAAAATTCGTTTAGGAACTCTGTATATTTTAATCGTTCCAACCCTAAATTCGGGATGGAATACACGTATATTTCCACTCAAAATAAAACACTGTTGGTAAATGGTTTTGATAGTAAGGTCAGGAAAAACAATGCGGTTAACGTGCGGTGGAATATTACGCCGTATTTTCTTTTTCAAGTAAAAGAAGCTTTGG
>JALTUD010000092.1 GCA_027047735.1 Flavobacteriales bacterium
CCAATTTCACTCGCGTTAGGGATAGAACGGCGTGTTTGAACTCCTTTTGGTTTGTTGCATATATGCAAACCAAAAGAGTGAGTAGTGATAGCCCGACCTCACTTTGCAAAAATAACGTTTCGCGGTAGCGATATGTTATTTTTGCAAAGTGGGGGAACGCCCAAATCTAAAATATTAATATATTTGCTCAATGAGTTTTATTAAGGATTATATTGAAAAGAACGCCTCTTCGGTAATTAAAAAGAGGGCTAAAGACGTTAGAATAATCAGCAGTAAAGATACGTCAAAGAAATCTGTTGTTTTTACTATTGATGGTAATGGTGGAACTTATCGAGTAGTTATAAAAAACTATGAAACTAAAAGTATAAGTTCCAAATGTAATTGTCCTTATGATTGGGGGGGCTTATGTAAACATGAGGTTGCTTGTTTGTCGGCTTTGGATAAAAAACTGAAAATTGTACCTCCTAAGAAAAAAGGAGTTGTAAAAAAAGGTGCTTTATGCGTTTCTTTATCTTCTGACTCAACTTTTGATAAGCAATTGTTAAACGACTATTCTTTGCCGGAAAACAGAAATTTAAACAATGGCAAATTATCCACCGCTTATTTATCTCCTAAGCATATTGAGGGCAAGATTGAATCTTATCAAAAAACTATTTATGGGTATTTTGATACGTTTAAGGAAGAGGTGAGTATAACCAATGAAGATAATAATCTTCAACTTACTTGCAGTTGTAACCATCATAAATCGGGATATTTGTGTAAACATCTGTATATGACTTTGAGTTTGGTATTGAAGACCTTTGGGAATAATTTCTTTGGCTCGGAAGATTCTTTTAATAATAAAAAAATAGAAATACTCAAAGAAGAAGGATTAGAACTTTCTATACATCAAATAAACAAATATTATGATTTTAATTTTGTTGAAAATGAATTTGTTTTTATCCCTAAAACCAAACAAATAAAAAATATATCAACCTCAAAAGACTGGGAAAATGTAGTCGAGAACTATATTGAAAATAAAGAAATAGAAAAATATAAATTCTCTCACCAAGATGCGGGGTTAATTGAAAATCCTCTTTCTACAAAATACACGATTGCTTTTGTGGTAAATGTTAAAACTAAATTACCTCTCATTCTTTCAATTATAAAGGGAAAAGAAAAATCTAACGGAACAATAGGCGGAAAACTAGAATATATTGAAACTTTTTCAGAATTAAAAGAAACTAAAGCATTATCAAACAAGGAGGCTTCCGAGGTTTTTTCTGCATTTAAATATTTTGAATTTGACGAATTAAAGTACAGGTTCTTTAATTATTCTTTCTCTCATAGTGAACCTGAAACTCTAACTGAGTTACTTGCTTATACGCTTACAGAGTTAAGAAATATTCTTCCTGTTTTGAATGAGCATCCTATATTTGAAGTAGAAGGTAAAATGATACTGAAAAACCTTGTGCCAATACAGATTAAAGATGAGTCTTCTGATTTGGTTTTTGATTTTGTTGAAAAGGATGATTTCTATATTCTGAGAGCCTATGTTTTGGTGAATGGGAAGAAATATAAATTAACGAGTAATAGAAACATTGTTTATGATGCTTTCACCAGAATAGACAACGTATTTTATATTCATCGTTCCGTTGACTACCAAGCACAGTTGGATTACTTTACTAAAAAACCTGAAATAACGATATTTAAAGAAGACTTCGATTCGTTTTATAAGGAGTTTTTAACTCCTTTGCAAAAAAAATATCTCATAAATTTTAAGATCCCAATGGTTAAAAAGAAGAAAACCTCAAAAGCAAAACTTAAAAAGAATATATACATATCGGAATTGAATCAATTTGTTATTTTTAAACCTACGGTGGTCTATCCGCAAGGAGAAGTAGAACTTTTCAGTAAACAACCTCTTGAGATTGTTGATAAAAACGGTACAATTACTCATTACGCAAGACAAGAACAATTTGAGAATGATTTTATTGAGCAATTTGTAGAACTGCATCCTAAATTTAAGCAACAATCCAATAGAGATTTTTTCTATTTGGACTTTGAGGATATGATTAAGGACGGTTGGTTTTTTGATGCGTTTGAAAAAATGAATCAAAACGAAATAGAGGTCTTTGGATTGAAAAATTTAAAATCGTTTCAATATAACCCGAACAAACCCAAAATAAATACCAATGTAAAATCCGGAATAGACTGGTTTGAGGTAGATGTTTCAATTGCCTTTGGAGATAACACCATTTCTATAAATGACCTAAAAAAAGCCATTGTAAAGAAAGATAACTTTGTCCGATTGGGAGATGGTTCTATTGGAATATTACCCAAGGAATGGATAAAGAAATATGAACGTCTTTTTAGAACGGGAAAGGTTAAAAACGGTAAACTGGAAGTGCCTAAATTAATGTTCTCGGTAGTTGATGAGCTTTTTGAGAATATGGATGCCGAAGAAGATGTATTGAAGGAAATTCAACAGAAAAAAGAGAAATTAAAAGCTTTTGAAAAAATAGAAAACATTAAAAAGCCGAGAGGAGTGAAAGCCAAACTTAGAGATTATCAATTATCGGGAATTAGTTGGTTAAACTTCTTGGAAGAATTTAGTTGGGGTGGTTGCCTTGCCGATGATATGGGGCTTGGAAAAACTTTACAAATCATTTCTTTTCTTAAACATTTGAAGGATTTAAAAAAGGAAAAAACGAGTTTAGTCGTTGTTCCTACTTCGTTGATTTTTAATTGGCAGGAAGAAATTAAAAAATTCTGTCCTTCCTTAAAATACAAAGTACTTTATGGTACCGATAGAGATAAATCTATTGAGGATTTTGATAATTTTGATTTGATTCTTACCTCTTATGGAGTGTTGGTTAGAGATATTTCTTTTTTGAAAAATTATCATTTTAACTACGCTATTTTAGATGAGTCGCAAGCGATTAAGAATCCTGCTTCTCAACGGTACAAAGCTGTGCGATTGATTAAAGCCAACAACAGAGTTGCCTTAACCGGAACACCGATAGAGAACAATACGTTTGACTTATATGCTCAAATGACTTTTTTAAATCCGGGATTGCTGGGTTCTCCTGCCGACTTTAAGAAAAACTACTCTGAACCAATCGATAAATATAAAGATGCGGAAAGAGCCAATGAATTGCAAAGGGTGATTAATCCGTTTCTGCTAAGAAGAACAAAAGAACAAGTGGCTAAGGAGTTACCTCCGAAAGTAGAATCCGTTCTCTATTGTGAAATGGAACCGGAACAAAGAAAGGTGTATGATGCGTACAGGAATAAATACAGAAATTATTTGTTGGGCAAAATAGATGAAGAGGGCATCGGAAATTCTAAAATGTATGTTTTGGAAGGATTGCTGAAACTAAGACAAATTTGCGACTCTCCCGTTTTATTGTCTGATGAAGCTTTTAAAACCAAACAATCGGCAAAAATAAAAGAGTTACTCCTTGCGGTAACCGAAAAAACCGGGAATCATAAAATTCTGATTTTCTCTCAGTTTGTTTCGATGTTGGACTTGATTAAAGAAGAGCTTGAAAAGCATCAAATTTCTTATGAATACCTGACAGGACAGACTAGAAAAAGACAAGAAAAAGTGGATAACTTTCAAAACAACGATGATATAAGGGTATTTTTAATCAGTCTTAAAGCCGGCGGTACAGGATTGAACTTAACTGCTGCGGATTATGTGTATATTGTTGACCCGTGGTGGAATCCTGCTGTTGAGGCTCAAGCCATTGACCGTTGTTACCGAATTGGACAAAAGAAGAATGTCATGGCTTATAAAATGATTTGTAAAGACACGATTGAAGAAAAAATAATACAGTATCAACAAAACAAAAAACAATTGGCTAGCGACCTGATTAAAACGGATGATAGTTTTGTGAAGGGACTAACGAAAGAGGATATAAAAGACTTGTTTTCGTAGAGGTTAGGTTAGATTCATCGGCTACGTGTATAAGAAGTGGCGAGATTTAAGGTGTTCTAAAAACACAAAAACGTCCATTCTCAAAATAATGGTGTGTTTTGTCTTACTTTACGAAGAATGGTTTATATATGCTTAGTACGAAGCTTCAAAGAACTGACTTTTGGGTATAATACCATTTAAACATTGAAATGGTATTATTGACAAGTTTAGCTTAGCTGATTTTTGCTCCATTTGGTATAGCTCAAACAAGTTTAGCTCTACGCTCATTTATCGCAAAAATTGGACTTGTGTGGTCGGGTCGTGCGACTTGACTCCGATAAAAGTCAGGATGTATGGCTTTAGCATGGGCTTTTCATTCTGTTAGTTTCCTGTTATTCCGTTTATAAATGTATCTACAAATTCTACAATTTGTTTTAATATTTTATCTCCTAATTTCTTACGTTTCAGAACACTTGGTTTTTCGCCTTCAATTAAATCTAATACTTCATCTCGCAATGGTTCTCTTTCTGCATACAGATAGTTTTCTATCAGTTTTTGGGTTTTTTCTTCTGATAGATTTTCGGCTTTAATCAGTTTCTGAAATGCTTTTTTCTGTTCTTCATTCCAAAATACTTCAAAGGCTTCCGGAATGTCGTCTGTGTCCTCTATTTTTGGAAGATTTTCTTCAATGAATTTCTGAATTAACTCTCTTTTACTTCTTAGATTTACTTCTGTATTCAGTAAATTGAAAATTTCTTGTTCTGTTTTTGTAACGTCTTTTTGAACGTCAGATTTTAGTTTTATTAATAGTTGAATAATGTAATTTACATTGATTTCGTCTCGGTGAATTAACTCCAATTCAAAATCTACATCATCTAAAATAGATACTTTTTCTACTGCATTATCGCTTTTTACTTTTTGCCATAAATCAAGGTATTTGCTTTTGTAATCTTCAAAAAGTTGCTCGTTCATTGCCAAATCTTCCCATTTGAAATCTGAGAAAGCGTTTAGAATGTTTTTAATACGCATTATTTGACGAAATGCCTTGATAAATGCCAATTCATCATCTTCTGAAACCAAATCGTTTACACTGTTTACGGTTGGTGTAATTTTAATCAATTCAATAAAGGCTTCATTGAATTTCTTTACATAATCATCATAAGGTTTCATTATGATTACCTCAATAGCTTCTTTGTTACTAAACAAAGTTATGGCTTCATCTGTTGCTTTTTTTAGATTTCTGAAAACAACAATATTTCCTTGCGATTTTTGTTCGTTTAGTATTCTGTTTGTTCGCGAATAGGCTTGTATTAACCCGTGATATTTTAAGTTTTTATCTACATACAACGTGTTTAACGGTGGACTATCAAATCCTGTTAAAAACATATTGACTACCAATAAAATATCAATTTTACGTTCTTTTACTTTCTTTGAAATATCATTGTAATAATTGTAAAACGATTGGCTGTCTTTGGTAGAGAATTTAGTGTCAAACATTTTATTGTAATCTACAATATACTCGTCTAATTTTTCTCTTGTATGTACATTCATTCCATACAAGGCTTTTGGTTCTTCTACAACCGATAATTCTTCCGGTATAAAACCGTTTGCATCTGCATCCTCTTCATTGGCTACATAACTAAAAATAGTCGCAATTTTTAAGTTGTGTTTGCCTTCTTCTTTCTTCTTCTGGAATAAATCGTAGTATTTTATTAAGGTTTTAACACTACTTACGGCAAACATTCCTGTAAATTCTCTTTGATGTGTTTTTCGGTTGTGATTGGCTATGATGTAATCAACAATTTTTTCTAAACGCTTTTCGCTTTCCATTAACTCTGCTTTGTCAATGTCTTCTACTTCAATATCTATTTCGGTGGCAGTTTCTTTTCTTTTGTATCTTCCCACATATTCTACTGAAAATTTGAGTACATTTTCATCTTTTATGGCATCTGTAATCACATATTTGTGCAAACATTCGCCAAATAGTTCTTTGGTAGTTCTTTTTAGTGGAGACGCATTGCTATGCGTCTTTACACTTACTGCATTGTCTTTAAAAATAGGGGTTCCTGTAAAACCAAACATTTGATTGTTGTGGAAAAACTCTTTTATTCGGTTGTGGGTTTCACCAAATTGAGAACGGTGGCATTCATCAAAAATGAAAACAATACGTTCGTCTTGTAGTTTTTCCATTTTACTTAAATACTTGGCTTTACTAATGGCAGTATTTAGTTTTTGAATGGTGGTTACAATTAGTTTTGTATCGTCTGCAAATTGATTGACTAAAGTTTTGGTATTGTCTGTTCCGTCAATACAACCTTTGCTAAAACTGTTAAATTCTTTGGTGGTTTGATAATCTAAATCTTTTCTATCTACCACAAATACCACTTTTTTAACTTGTGGCATATTCATAATGATTTGACTTGCCTTAAAAGAAGTTAAGGTTTTGCCTGAACCTGTGGTGTGCCAAATATAAGCGTTGGTTGAGACGTTTTGCAAACCATCTTTACCGCTTATTTTTACTTTGTTTACTAGGGCTTCTACTGCATAAAATTGGTATGGTCTAAGCACCATTAATATTTTATGCGTTTCGTTAAGGACAATGTATTTGCTTATCATTTTGGATATATGACAAGGCTCTAAAAAATCACTTGTGAAACCGTTTAGAATATTGGTTTGGCGTTTGTTATCGGCATCTGTCCAATAGAATGTTTGTTTGAATGATTGATGACGATTATTAGCGTAATACTTGGTATTAACTCCGTTGCTGATAATGAATATTTGCACATATTGAAACAAAGCCGATTTTGCTCCAAATGAATGCCGTTGATAACGGTTTATTTGGTTAAAAGCTTCTTTCATTTCCAAGCCTCTACGTTTGAGTTCTATTTGCACCAAAGGCAAACCATTGATTAGCAAAGTAACATCATAACGATTTTTGTAACTGCCTTCCATTGTTACTTGATGTGTTACTTGAAATTCGTTTTGACACCAATGTTCTGTGTTTAGAAATTCAAAATAGAGATTGTCGCCATTTTCTCGCTCTATATGTTGTTTTTGGCGTAGCGTTTTGGCTTTTTCAAATACCGAACCTTTGCTTAGAATGTTTAACACACGTTCAAATTCTTTATCTGAAAAAGTGATGTTGTTGTGCTTTTCTAATTGCGTTTTAAGGTTGGCAATTAAATCATTTTCGTCTTTGATAACAACTTTTGCGTATTGCAACTTTTCGAGTTGTGCAACTAATTGATTTTCTAATATTTGTTCCGGTTGTTTGCTCATCGTTAATCAATTAATTTTCAAATTTTGTTTTCCATAGTGCTTCATTTTGCCAATTATCTTTCATTCCCAAAGCATTTGGGTCAACATTCGGATAATTTTTGAATATTGCTTCTAACCTTTCTGTAAAGTTGTTAGGTTTAATGGTGTTTAGCATATATTTCATTAAGCACATATGAATATACAATTTACTAAATTCGTGTTGTTTTGGTACTTCTTGTATCCAGTTGTTGGGCGGTTTAGAAAGTAGCTTTACTGTACCTGGTAAATTTTTGTTCCACAACCTTGTGTGATGTGCACAAAAATTACGTATTTGTGCTATAGACTGTAACCAACTAGGTAAATAAGTATGGTTTACTGCTCCAAATTCTTTTGCTATAGTATCTTTAGATTTGGTTTTGTGTTTTAAGTTTCCATATAGTTTTGAAAGACTTCCAAAACTGGTTTGTTCTAAAGATTTCCAAGCAGGAGGAAAACGCTTGTCGTCTTTGTGTTTCTTTAAGTGGTTTTTAATGGCTTTGTCTTTTGTTCTGCTAATTTCACCTTCTAAGGAAGAAAGTGTTTTAACCAATGCTCTGCTATCTGTAAATAGTTCAAAATTTTGAAACCACCAAGGGTCAAATTCAAGTGATAAATGATAAATTAATTTTGTTCGTAAACTGATTTCTATTTTTTCGATAACATCAAATAAAAGTAAGCGTAGTTCTGCATCAAAATTATAGAGGGCAATAACATCTTCAAAGGTACTGTTAGGCTTGAAAATATGATTTTCTTTATCCGATTGCATTACATACCAGTACTCGCCTAAGCGATAGTAACTTATGTTTTGTAAATACTTTTGGGCAATATTTGGCTTTGAAATTTGTAAACCTCTTTTTTGAAGTTTTTCTATTTGCTCAGGTATGGTTTTAGCTTTTTTAGTAAACATCATTTCTATTATAAAGATAAGAAAATATAGTGTTTACAAAGGTACTAAAAGCAAAAGACACACCCTGGGACGCTGTTCTAATGGGTAGCGTGGTGTGTACTGTTGACACAAATGTAGGTATATATTTTCTATTTTGCATTATTTTTTATTCTTTTTTACACAAACATACGCTGCAACAAGCCTTTTTTCCATTCTTTGGTTTGTGCTATTTGTTGGTTTACATTGGCTATTTTCTCGTCTATTTTGCTTAGAAAATTGGCTATTTTGGTTTGTTCGGCTAGGGTAGCTAAATACAGTTCTATTTTAGAAAATTCAGTTTTATTTATTATTGGTAATGTTGTGTTTGCTTGAGTTGCTTTTATTTTTGGTGTTAACTGTAACATTGAAT
>JALTUD010000093.1 GCA_027047735.1 Flavobacteriales bacterium
AAAATAACGACGAGTGAAATGAAAAGAACTAATTTTTAACTTATAAACAAGCTGTAATTAACCTCTACTAAGTATAAGGATAGTAAAAACATTTTATTGTGCTTAGATTAACTGTGTTAGGGATACCAATCCCTAACGCGAACGAAAATTAAAAACATATTTTAGTGTTATTTAACCGAAAAAAAACAACCCAAAAGTATAAAAAAACAAATACTTTTACTATCTTTATCAAAATAATAAAGCACACGATTGAACAAAAATTTATACATATCAAATTCTCTATTAGACGCTATTCTATATAAAGTGTTTATTATTATAAACACGATATTGTATAATATTGAGAAAACAATAGACCTACTTTTAGAAAAGATAAAGCATAACATAAACCAAACGCTACCCAAAGTAACCGTTCAGTTTTTTGCACGATATATTAATAAGTATATAAAGAATTATGCTTTAATGATACATAAAGCACAGCTGTGTCTCTATTTGGGGTTGGTAAAGTTTTTAAAATCAGTTAGTTGTAAGCAACAAAAAGAAGGAACTCGAAATCAAACAAACCAAAGTTTCCCAACGCCGAACATCGTATCCTGCACTGACTATTACCCCTTTGGTATGGCTATGGGAGGAAGAAACGGGAGTGTGGAGAGTTATAGGTATGGGTTTAACGGAGTTGAGAAGGATGACGAAGTCAAAGGACAGGGGAATAGTTACTCATTCAAATTTAGAATTTATGATTCGAGGTTAGGTAAGTTTTTAAGTGTTGATCCCCTCAGTAGGGAATACCCTTGGAATAGTCCTTATGCTTTTGCTGAAAATGATGTTATTAGGGCAATAGATTTAGAAGGGCTTGAAAAGTATATTATTCATCAAAGAAGCTTTGCTCCTTGGTCAGAGTTTGGAGATATTATGCCTTTACAAAATGGAGGTTATGAGGGCGATAATAGGGGTTTTAGTACGCAATATAAAACATCAACAGGTCAACCAATTACTTCGAGGATTGTAGTTCAATCAACGGTTGACTATGGTAAGTCCAAAATTGAAAAGGTTCGTGATTATTCAGATCCTTCAACAGGTCCTTATGGTTTTTGGGGTCCAACGACAACTAAAACAGGCGATCCTGATGTAACTAAATCAAACCTTTATGAGCATCAAGTAGGTGGATATAAGCAGTTAGAATACAACTCTTCATTTCAAGGTTCTAATCCTTTAGTTCCAGGTTCTCCTGCTATTATGTGGAGTTCTCAAACACATATTACATGGGCAGAAGATGCGAATATGTTAAGTATCATTTTCAAAGGAAATGGTAAAGGTTTTCCAGCGTACGAATCATTTATTGAAGATGAAGCGGGTACAAGGTTAATGATGGGAGGATATGGACCGCCAAATAAAGGTAGAATAGATCGTTTAAACATGTATCCTGGTATGAATGTGCCAATTATTCAATTCCCTAAAAATGAAATGTTGATACAGACGGATGATTCAGGAAATTTCATGGGAGTTTATGATCCTAATACCGATACTGTCATGAGTCCAGATGCATGGAATGCACAGCAAACATCTACTCCTGCAGCAGGTGATTTAGAATGAATTTTAAACTATTGGAAATGGGTAATTTAATAGCTATAATGATGAGTGTATTTTTAGGCTACTCATGTAATAACAATGATCGTGAAGGTGAATTATATAATTTACCAGAAGGATTTAGAGGAGTAGTTGTTGTTATATACGATCAAGAAGATGGAGAAGAAAAGGAATATTTTGATCCTAAAACGAAAGATGGAGTAAAGTTACGAGTTTACAATATCCCAGAAAATGGAGTATTAAAGACTAAGTTTTCCCCAAATCTTGGAGAAGCACCAACAACAGCGATACGTGTATTTTATGATTTTTTTGATGAATCAAATAGAAAAGAAATCAAAATAAGCGGTCATGATTTTATGGATGAAGGATATGATATTATTAAAGCACAATCTTTTCATTATGGGCATTATTGCTTCCCCAATAAGATTCCTTTCACTTCCTTTGAGGTGGGTAATCGTTCAGATTTTGTTAGTGAAGATGGGGAAGAGTTATTAAAATGGCGAGGGTATGTAGAAGACATGATAGAAAAATATACTGGTGTTACTTGTGAACAAGAATCAGTAGAAGGTGGACAATCAGAATCAATAAATTTTTCGTCTAAAACAAAAAAATAGAATCTGAATTTACTTAGTAAACGCCTGTTTAGTTCTTACATTTTGTAGCAGTGCTCTCTCCATACCCAAAATAGAAAAAGCCATCACTTATAATGTAAACGACTAACATACAGGTAATTAGACGAACGAAAACTGTTACACCTTAAAACAAACAAAAGGAATATCCCCCCCCCAGGAAAAGTTGTATTCACTACACTTTCAGTCGTTCCTCCTTCTCGTTTCTTTCATCGGTAGCTTTCCTTTCTTTTTTTTAGCTTGTTTAACGCCTACGGCAGTACGGTAAAAAAAACAAACCGCAACCGGTAATTTTTGCTCGCCTGCGTATCGGGCTCATAAAGTAGGTACGTTGTTGGCACAACTTTACAC
>JALTUD010000094.1 GCA_027047735.1 Flavobacteriales bacterium
ATCAAAGAAGAAGCGGAAAAAGATTTTCAGATGGCAAGTGGTATTTCTGAGCGTGTTGATGACAAGGATTCGGTTTGGGTGTTGACACGAGCAAGATTGCCTTGGTTGCTTGTTGGTTTATTGGGAGGAATTTTGGGTTCGCTTGTGATTGGTAGTTTTGATGAGCAGTTGGAAGTGTTACCGGTATTAGCTTTCTTTATTCCTCTTATCGGAGCAATGGGAGGGAATGTTGGTGTACAATCTTCTGCTATTATTGTACAGGGCTTGGCGAATAATTCTTTATCGTTAGATTCTACTGCGAAGAAAATTTTTAAAGAATTAGGGGTTGCAGCGGTAAATGGAGTGATATTAGCTTTTTTGATATTTACTTATACCTATATTACCGGTTCGCCGATAAGGTTAAGTCTTACTATTTCTATAGCGTTGTTTTCGGTGATTATATTTGCGGGTGTTTTTGGGACAATTGTTCCTCTGATTTTACATAAACAAAATATAGATCCTGCATTGGCTACAGGTCCGTTTATTACAACAATGAATGATATTATAGGGCAGTTGATTTATTTTTCAATAGCTTGGTGGTTCTTTTTTTGAAAGGGAATTGGAGTAAGGTAAGAAATAGAAAGTTACATTCTTATGCTTTTTTTTGTCCCGCGTTAGGGATAGAAACGGCATCCTTTTGGGTTGTTGCATATAAGCAACCCAAAAGATATAGTGGATAGCCCGACCATTACAGCGTTAAAAAGTGGTGTAGTGAGAACGGAACTACTTTTTTATGCTGTAATGGGAACGCCCTAACCTAATTATATGGAAAGAATATCTACTAGTTTGAGTAAGTTCGGATTGATTTCTTTGTGGTGTTTTATGGCTTTATTAAAAGGAGTTAAAACGGTAGTTCGATTCATAAATCCGACCATAACGTCTTTTTTGCCTTGTAGCAAATAGTCAACAGCTCCGGCTCCCATTTGACTGGCTAGGACACGGTCGAAAGCAGAAGGACTTCCTCCTCTTTGAATGTGTCCTAACACGGTAACACGAATATCAAAGAAAGGGTGTTTTTCTTTGACGGCTTCAGCCACTTTGTATGCTCCACCGAAATCATCACCTTCGGCTACGATGATTATACTGCTGGGTTTATGGTGTTGGTAATCTCTGTTTAGCTTTCGAAGCAGATGGTCGATATAAGTTGGGGTTTCGGGGATTAATACTGCTTCAGCTCCGGTGGCGATACCGCTTCTTAGAGCTATAAATCCGGCATCTTTTCCCATAACTTCAATAACGAACAATCTTCCGTGGCTGCTGGCTGTATCTCTGATTTTATCGACAGCTTGAACAACCGTATTGAGAGCTGTGTCATACCCAATGGTATAGTCTGTACCAAATAAATCATTGTCGATAGTCCCCGGTATTCCTATTATGGGAAAATTAAATTCTTTGATAAAAACAGAAGCTCCGGTAAATGTACCGTCACCACCAATTGCAACAAGAGCGTCAATGTTATTTTTTTGAAGGTTTTTAAAAGCTTTTTTTCTGCCTTCGATGGTTCTAAATTCGTCGCTTCGAGCTGTTTTTAATATTGTGCCACCGCGTTGGATGATATTGCTGACGCTATTGGATTGAAGTGGGATGAAGTCGTTTTCGATTAGTCCGTTGTATCCGCGTTTAAAACCAAAAACTTCCAGTCCTTTATATATAGCAGAGCGTGTAATGGCTCGAATACAAGCATTCATACCCGGTGCATCACCACCGGAAGTAATGATTCCAATTTTTTTTATTTTCTTTGTCATAAATGTAAAAATACAAGAAAAATGAAAAATACTGAAAATTGCACACGTTTTTTTTGGTAGTTTTGGACTTATTTAGTTTCTTTGGAAGATTAGAAAAGTTAAATTTTGAAATCGAACATAAAATGAAGATTAAATACAGCGGTTATATTACAGCATTAGCAATGGCTTCAACGAGTTTATTTCTTACCGGTTGTGGTGGAGAATCAACGCCTGAAACACCTAAAGATGCTGAGGATGAGATTCAAAAAATTGATGAGAAGATTACTAAGGATACTAAGCCTGATGATATTATTCGAGTGAAGGTAGGTAACCAATTCTTTAGTATTCCTTCACCTGTTCAAACGGCTTTCTTAATTAAAAAGGAAGGGGCGGATTTTAATTCGGAGTTGTTAAACCCTATTGAAAATTCCGGTTCGTATTCGACGACGTTTCAAAAAGCTTTGAATATGGGTGTTTATGGTGCGGATATGGGGTACATTACGCTGTATGAAAATACAGATTTAAGTTTAAAGTATCTTAAAGGTGTAAGAAAGTTGGCTGATGAATTGGATTTAGCGGGTGCTTTTAATGATAAGTTGGCTGAACGTTTTAGTGCAAATATGGGGAATCAAGATTCCATGTTGGTATTTGTGAATGAGGCGTATAAAAATGCTGATGATTACCTAAAGAAAAATGACAAAGCAGATGTAGCTGCACTAGTTGTTGTGGGAGGTTGGGTTGAAGCTGTTTATTTTGCTGCTCAAACTGCGGTCGAAACGAAAAATCAAAAGATAATAGATCGTGTAGCGGAGCAAAAACAAGCGTTAACGAATATGATTAATATGTTGAAGGCTTTGCCGGAAACTACCGGAGATGAATCTTACGAAGATTTAGTCTTGGAATTGGAAGATTTAAGAGCTATTTTTGATGATATTACTTTTACTTATGAATATGTAGAGCCGGTAACGGATCCTGTTAAAAAGGAAACTACCATTAATAGTAAAAATACGGTAGAAATATCAGAGGAAACATTAAATCAAATCGTAAAAACTCTTTCGGAAATAAGAAATTCAATCATAGGATAGATTGTCAACCATATACTTAATTTATTATGAAATTTATATTGAAATATACCATATTGGCAGCAGGAGTATTGATGTTTAATCTTTCTTTTGCTCAAGATAATCCTGTAACTTGTGATTCTATTGCTGAAGTTACAAGCAGTTACTTGAATACTGATAAAGATAAAGCAATGAATCGTGTTTTTATATCGGATGGTCAAGTTTATCGAGTTTTCCTGAATGACGAGGAAGCAGCAGAGTTTGAAACAACATTTTATGGCGGTTCGACTTATAGAATTGCTACCTCAGCGGGAATAGATGATAATTACATTATCTTTGAGGTGTATGATAAAGAACAAAATTTATTGTTTTCAAATGAGGATTATGAATATGCTCCGTATTGGGATTTTAAAGTAACAAATACTTTAGATTGTACGATAGAAGTGAAGTTGGATGTAGATAAAAAAATCTCAGGCTGTGCGTCTGTTATGATTGGTTTTGCTAAACAAAACTAATACGTTTTATAATTACTTTCCACAAAACGATAATCCCTTATAGATGAGCGAAAGAATACTGAAAGCCTTGATGCAGCTCTTTGCTATTATTGCAAAGGTTGATATTGATGAAGAGACCGGAGAAGTCCGGTTGGATTCGAAGGGGCGTCAGATTGTGCGTACTTTTTTAAGTCAGGAATTAAATCAGGAGCTAGTAGAAGAATACCTAAAGGTTTTTGATGAGTACGTTATTGGACATCATACCAGTAAAAGAAAAAGAAAATCCAATACAAGAAGGAAGCGTACATCTGTAAATTCAGTAAAAGTTTTACGAATTTGCACTCAAATCAATGAAGAGTTAGCTCAACGTCAGAAAATCATTGTGTTTATCCGTATCTTGGAATTTACCAATGCCAATGACGTAATCGCCGAGCAAGAACTTGAATTTGTTACTACCGTAGCAGAAACTTTCAACATAGGGCGTGAAGAGTTTAAAGATTGCTTGGAGTATGTAAAAGCTGAAGAAAACGATTATGTAGATAATGAAAATTATCTGGTTGTAGATAACAACATGGAAAATCGTTTTGAAAAGTCAAAGCATCTTTATTCTGAAACGATGATTGGCTTTGCTCGTGTTTTACGCGTGAAATCGATTAATACCTACTTTGTTAAGTACTATGGAAGTCATCAGTTATATCTTAACGGTCAGCTACTTACTCAAGATAGGGTTCATATTCTTACTCAAGGTTCTTCATTAAGAAGCTCAAGGGTTCAACCGGTTTATTACAGTGATATTGTCAGTCGTTTTTTAAGTGATTCGGTAAGACAAAAACTTGCTTTTAAAGTGAAAGATATGCAGTATCACTTTAAAGGAGGTAAAGTTGGTTTGCATCCGATAGATTTTGAGGAAGAAGAAGGTAAGTTGATTGGTATAATGGGAGGTTCAGGAGCCGGTAAATCAACGTTACTAAATGTTCTAAATGGTTCTTATGTACCGACTGTTGGAGAGGTTACGATTAACGGTATTAATCTTCATCATGAGAAAGAAAAATTGGAAGGAATCATTGGTTTTGTTCCACAAGATGATTTGTTGATTGAAGAGTTAACGGTTTTTGAAAATCTTTTTTATAATGCTAAATTGTGTTTTGGTAACTTTTCAGATGAGGAAATCACTGAATTAGTAGATAAAACATTAAAAGCGATTGGTTTATATGAAGCTAAGGATTTAAAAGTAGGTAACCCACTTGAAAAAACAATTTCCGGAGGTCAGCGAAAACGATTAAATATAGCATTAGAGTTAATACGTGAACCTGCGGTACTCTTTGTTGATGAACCAACATCCGGGCTTTCTTCTCGTGATTCTGAAAATATAATGGATTTACTAAAAGAATTAGCTTTAAAAGGAAAGCTGATTTTTGTTGTGATTCACCAACCTTCATCAGACATTTTTAAAATGTTTGATAAGTTATTTATATTAGACCAAGGAGGATATCCTATTTACAATGGAAATCCTATTGATGCGGTTATCTACTTTAAGCGTTTGGCTCATCATGCTAATGCCGATGAAAGTGAATGTTTTTCCTGTGGTAACGTTAATCCGGAGCAGATATTCAATATTATTGAATCCAAGGTTGTTGATGAATATGGAAATCTGACCGAAAATAGAAAGATTTCACCTAAAGAATGGAATGAGCACTATTTAGAATATATAAAAGAACACAAATACCAAGTTGAGGACGTAAAAGAAGTTCCGGTAAGTGAATTTCAGATTCCCAATAAGCTGAAACAGGTAAAAGTATTTTTCACAAGAGATGTATTGTCTAAATTGACTAATAAACAATACATGATTATAACCATGTTTCAAGCTCCTGCGTTGGGACTTGTACTGGCATTCTTTATGAAATATTTGACTATTTCTCCGAGTGGCGAATATGTTTATGTATTTTATGAGAGTAGCAATGTCCCTCAGTATATATTTATTTCTGTCATCGTTTCACTTTTTATCGGATTGACGACTAGTGCTGAGGAAATAATAGGAAACTTAAAGATTTTGAAACGTGAGAAATTCCTGAACTTAAGTAAAGGAAGTTATCTGTTTTCTAAAATCTCCATCATGTTGATGATTTCTGCTATTCAATCTTTGTTTTATGTGGTTGTTGGTAACTGGGTATTAGGTATTTATGGGTTGAATTTTTACTATTGGATGATACTATTCTCTACCTCTGTCTTTGCCAACATACTCGGATTGAATATTTCAGCCAGCTTTAATTCTGTTAAAGTGATTTACATTTTAATTCCGATACTGATTATTCCGCAACTTTTGTTTAGTGGTATTTTGGTTTCGTATGATAAATTAAATCCTGTTTTTGCAGAAAAAGACCATGTGCCGTGGGTAGGAAATATAATGGCATCAAGGTGGGCTTATGAAGGTATAGCCGTTACTCAATTTAAGGATAATGCTTTTGAAAAGAACTTTTATCCGTATGATAAACAGATGTCTTTTTCAAATTGGAAAAAAGACCAATGGGTAAGTAACCTGCAAGGGAAGCTAAACGATGCCAAGCGATTCATAGAGAGTAATCACAATCTTGACTATAAACGCCCGGAGGTAAAAAGAAAATTGCATATCGTTAAAAATGAAATAGAAAAAGAAATGCGACATGTAAATATACCTTGTTCGCGTGTTGAGGGGCTTTGTGAAGCGATACATAAAATCAATATTGATGAATTTGATATAGATACTTATAACAGCTTAAACGAGTACTTAAATATTCTTAAAACAAGATATAAAAATATTTACAATCTTTTTGAAGCCAAAAGAGATAGCGTTCAACAATTATTTACACGTCCCGGTAAAGAGTTTAAACAAATCTTAGAAACAAAACGAAAAGAAAAATTATTAACCGGAAAAGAATATAAGAAATTAAGAAAGTTCTTTGGAAAATTAAAAGACGAAAGCTTTCAAACGTTTAGAAATAAATATAAAAACAAAGCATTAGGAGATTTTGTAACCAATGCAAATACACTAACTTTTACCGATGAGGATAATGACCATATCATACAAAAAAAGGATCCAATATATTTAGATCCGTATGATTTTGATTATTTTAAAGCTCAATTTTATGCTCCTCGAAAAAAGATTTTCGGTAAATATCTCGACACTTTTACAGCAAATGTAATCGTGATTTGGATAATGGTTCTATTACTAATTGTAACGCTGTATTTTGATATGCTCAAAAAGTTTTTGGACTTTATGGGGAATATTCATCTACCTGCTTTTATAAAAGGTAAAAAGTCCTAATACCATTTGAATTTTGAAAAGAGCCGAAAGAAAATAAAAAGGCTTTACAAGACTCGTTTCAATGTTTAAATGGTATAAGTGTATTCAAAGGGAAATCTTCTTTTAGCATTAAACTAGAAATATAATGGGTTGGAAAAAGTTTTTTTCAAAAGAGAAAAAGAAAGATTTAGATGAAGGTTTAGAAAAAACCAAGAAAAGTTTCTTTTCAAAAATAGCGACCTCAATAGCCGGTAAAACCACTGTTGATGATGAAGTGTTAGACAGCTTGGAAGAAGTCTTAGTGTCTTCTGATGTAAGTGTCGCAACCACTCTAAAGATTATAGATAGGATAGAAGCCCGTGTTAAGGAAGATAGCTACGTAACGACCAAGCAATTAATGAAATTGTTAAAGGAAGAAGTGGCTGCCTTGATGGAAGAAAATAATACCGGTGATGCTGTAGAATTTACCATACCCAAACAAGAAGAGCCGTATGTAATTATGGTTGTTGGAGTCAATGGTGTAGGTAAAACAACAACCATCGGAAAATTGGCATATCAACTTAAAAAGAAAGGATATAAGGTGGTTTTAGGGGCGGCTGACACATTTAGAGCGGCGGCCGTTGACCAATTAAAAATTTGGGCAGAAAGAGTAGGAGTTCCCATTGTTCAACAAGGAATGGGAGCCGATCCGGCTTCAGTCGCTTTTGACACACTGGAAAGTGCCAAATCTCAAGGAGCAGATGTTGTGATTATTGATACCGCCGGAAGACTGCATAACAAAATAAACTTGATGAATGAATTGTCAAAAATCAAGCGTGTCATGCAGAAAGTTATTCCTGATGCACCACACGATGTGATGCTTGTTTTAGATGGGTCAACCGGTCAAAATGCCATAGAACAAGCCAAACAATTCACAAAAGCTACCGATATAACATCACTCGCCTTAACCAAATTAGACGGTACAGCTAAAGGAGGTGTGGTAATAGGAATCTCCGACCAATTTAAGATTCCTGTGAAGTACATAGGAGTAGGAGAGGGAATGGAACATCTACAAGTATTTAATAGATATGAATTTGTTGATTCCTTATTTAAGGGGACAGACTTGGAATAACGTATTTTTCATCTCTCTTCTAACTCTGTTCGCACACCCTTTTGTTGCTCAAAGTACTCAAGATACCGTTAAAGAAAAGCGAGTGAAATTCCTTTTCGGATTAGACGCTAATACCTCTTTTGTGCTCAAAAATAAATCTAAATTCAATGGGATTCGTATCGGTATTCAGGTCGATGGAGTACATAAAATGGGATACGGGTTTTATTCGATGAGAACCCCTCTGATAACGAAACGAAAGCTATCAGCCGAAAGTTACCCCAATAACGATGGAGCGTTATCATTTAACTATTCGTATAGAACATTTTTTTACGAATATATATGGTACAAAACCAAACGATGGGAGTTATCAGACCCTTTACATCTCGGGTTTGGTCAAGTAAACGTTACGTACAACGATACCATAGCAAAGAAGCCAAAGCCCTTTTTTAAAGGAAGCTCCGGAGTAATACAATTTTCATTCGCCACACAATACAAAATAACACGCTGGTTAGCACTCGGGTCAGGAGTCGGTTACCGATTTGCCATTGCAAAAAACAAAAAAGTAGTAGAAGGACTAAGTGCACCGTTATATGTCTTTAGAATGAAAATATTAATGGGAGAACTCCTTAAAATGTGGTTTAAAAAAGACTATAAAAATAAAGAATGGGATAAAGATTAGGGCGATCCCCCAATTTAC
>JALTUD010000095.1 GCA_027047735.1 Flavobacteriales bacterium
CTTTTCAATCTAGGCATTTTTAAGAAGCATAGCCGTAGCTATGGTTCGCAAAAATAACGACGAGTGAAATGAAAAGAACTAATTTTTAACTTATAAACAAGCTGTAATTAACCTCTATTAAGTATGAGGGCGACAAAACCGCTTTATGTGCTTACTTTTATTTCACGTTAGGGATACAATCCCTAACGCGGGGCAGGTGAGTGCAAAGAAAACAGAATATAGTTTTCTTAGACATCAAATAACCTATTTTTAAAACTTGCTTAAAGTTAATAAATAGTTATTTATAAGTATTTTTAGTTACTTTTCTAATTTATTTTCCATATTTGAGAAAATAATTATATATTCGTTATATGTTAGATAATTTATTAGGTTTTTTACTTCCGAATTTATCTACCCCTAAACGAAAAGCAGTAGGGATATTGTATTTATATAATATCATTGTAATTCTGGTTTTTACCTTTTCACTCTTCTTTATTTGGTTCAATGCACGTGATGCGGTTTTAGTACCTGGTTCGTTTCTACTTATATTTTATTTTTCGTTATATTCTATTTTTCGAAAAAATTATACTACAGCCAAATATATACTATCTGTAGTCCCTATCTATGCTGTTGTTATTACAAGTGTAGTAGCAAAACTCAATGGCTTTGGCAACAATGTCATAATGTATCTTACACCAAGGATATTGTCCATGGCATTATTGCTTACACCCATTATTTTGTTTAGTGTAAAGCATAAAAAAGAAATGTTTATTTCATTTCTATGGTCATTGATTCCCATTGTTTTATTTGATTACATTCATCACTTATGGGGAGTGGATATAAAAAATCTACCGGTTGGAGTTTCCTTTTATCCTTTGTTGTTATTCTTTTTAGCATGTTTTTTTACAACCATCTTTGTTAGTATAATGTTACTTCAGGTAGTAAATTTAGATACAATAGCAGAAATGGAACGTGCTGAATTTAACCTGGCACAAAAAACTCTTTCATTATCGCATAAAAACATTCAGTTAGAATTTTATGCTCATTTGTTTGAAATATTACAAATCACATCTAGGTATGATATAAAATTAGACGAAGTATTAAAAAAAGTTATAGATGAAATACTCAAGATAGAAAAATTGGGATTAGATAAAAAAGGTGTTGTTTTTCTTAAAAATAAGGAAGGGAATCTAGAGTTAGTCGCACAAAGTGGTGCTAAAATATTAGAAAATAGTTGTGCAATAGTAAAAGAAGGACAGTGTTTATGTGGAAAAGTTTTGCAGAGCAAGGAAAATATGTTTTGCAATAAAGTCGGGCATCAGCACGATATCGTTCCGGAGGGAATGAAACCACACGGTCATTACGTTATTCCCATTAAAATAGATAACGAAGTATTGGGTATTATTAATGTGTATATTAAAGTGGGGGAACCTTTTAATCGAGTGGTAGAGCAATATCTGGAGGCTACGGCAGATATTTTAGCAAGGAGAATCCAAGCAGATAGAAACTTGAAACAAATAGAGGAGCAAAAAACAATTATTTCTTTAACTCTGAAAGATGTAACGGATAGTTTAAATTATGCTATGTTGTTACAATCTTCGTTATTACCCAGCCAAATAACGTTAAATAAATTATTTAAAAAAGTCTATTATATATATATTCCAAAAGATGTGGTCAGTGGAGATTTTTATTTTGCTCATAAAACGGGGAGAGAAGGAGTAGAGTATAAATATTTTGGTGTAGGTGATTGTACCGGGCACGGTATTCCCGGAGCCTTTCTTTCTGTAATGTCCATAGAAACCGTTTCCCAGGTTATCTTTGATATGCCCGGCTCAACACCTGAAAAGATTTTGGAAGCGATGCGTTTACGATCAAAAATGAGATTTATGGTAAACGTAGAAACAGCACGTAACGATATGCTTGATTTAGCACTGTGTAGATACGATGAAGAAGCTAAAGAATTAATGTTTTCGGGGGCCAACCTCGACTTGTACATCGCTAGAGGAGGAGAGTTACTTAAATATAAAGGCACCCGAAATCCGATAGGACACTATCCGGATGAAATTCCTTTTGAACTGCACACAATTGATGTCCAAGAAGGAGATAATATCTATCTGTTTTCAGATGGATTAAATGACCAATTTGGTTATAGTGAAGAAAAGAAAAAGTATGTCAAATTAAAAAGAAAAGGGGTAGAACAACTTCTGTTAAGTTTGCAGGATGAACCCTTTGAAAAGCATAAAATGATGTTGTATAGTTTCTTCTTAAATTGGAAAAAAGATATTCCCGCTACAGATGATACAACGTTTTTTTGTGTTCAAGTGTAGAAATGGGAGAGGTTTTAGTTTTAGAACTATTTGGGCGTTCCCCTTTTCAGCAAAAAAACATATCGCTCTCGCTCAACGTTTTTTTTGCTGAAAAGGGTCGGGCTATCCGCTATATCTTTTGGTTTGCATAAAGCAAACAAACCAAAAGGATGTCGCTCCTATCCCTAACGCGGAATGAAATAAGTGCAAGAAAGTGGAATTTGTAGTTCTCAGACGATGAATATTTTCTTTGCATAGCTCCAGCTA
>JALTUD010000096.1 GCA_027047735.1 Flavobacteriales bacterium
ACAGCTTGTTTATAAGTTAAAAATTAGTTCTTTTCATTTCACTCGTCGTTATTTTTGCGAACCATAGCTACGGCTATGCTTCTTAAAAATGCCTAGATTGAAAAGAAAATACTCTAATTTCACTTTTATATCCAAACTGTAAATAACCTCTTCATATTTTATTTCCATAGCTGGGGCTATGCAAATAAAATATTCATCGTCTGAGAACTACAAACTCCACTTTCTTGCACTTATTTCATTCCGTGTTAGGGATAGGAACGGCATCCTTTTGCCCTCCCTCCTTTTGGAGGGCAAAAGATATAGTGGATAGCCCGACCCCATTTTACCCAACAAGCGTTTCGCCTGAGCGAAATGGTTATTGGGTAAAATGGGGGAACACCCTAATTATTTAACAATTTATTCATCTTACGCTTCATAGTCTTCGTTAATTTTATGTATTTTTGCACTTATGCAATCATCCAATCAACCTGCTGTTATCCTCTTGGAAGACGGAACTGTTTTTAGAGGATTAGCCTGTGGAAAAATAGGCACTACTACCGGTGAAATTGCCTTTAATACGGGAATGACCGGTTATCAAGAAATTTTTACTGACCCTTCTTACTTCGGGCAAATTGTTGTTATGGCAACTTCGCATATTGGGAATTATGGCGTGGAAGCTAACGAGGTGGAATCTGACGGCTGTAAAATAAAAGGACTGGTGGTGAAGAAATTTTCTAAAATTAAGTCGAGGTATCGCGAGTCCGATACGCTTCAGCATTTTCTTGAACGCGACAATGTGGTAGGTATTATGGATGTTGATACGCGTGCTTTGGTAAAGCATATCCGGGATAATGGTGCTCAGAATGCGATTCTTTCTTCTGAAACTACTGACTTGGAAACGTTGAAGCAACAACTGGCTCAAACTCCTTCTATGAAAGGTATGGAATTAGCTTCTAAGGTTTCTACAAAAGAAAGTTACTTGGTAGGGGATGAAAAAGCGTTGATAAAAATTGCCTTGTTGGACTTTGGTGTTAAACAAAACATTATACGTTCGCTGGTGAATAGAGGTTGCTCTGTACGTGTTTTCCCTTATGATACGGATTATAAAGAAATTTTAGATTATCAACCTGATGGCATTATGTTGTCTAACGGTCCCGGAGACCCTGAACCACTTACTGAGGTAATTAAAAATATTGGTCAGTTGGTTGAAACGGGAATTCCTATTTTTGGAATTTGTTTGGGGCATCAAATTTTAGCCTTAAGTCAAGGTTTATCAACGGAAAAGATGCACAACGGACACAGAGGGATTAATCATCCTGTTAAAAACCTTATAACAGGTAAGAGTGAAATTACATCACAAAACCACGGCTTTGTCGTTCGTAAAGAAGATGCTTTAAATCATCCAAATATTACCATTACACACGAACATCTGAATGATGGCACACTTGCGGGGATTAAACTGAATAACAAAAAGGCTTTTTCGGTTCAATATCACCCTGAAGCTTCACCCGGACCGCATGATTCGGATTACTTATTCGATGAATTTATAGAAAATAGTAAACAATTATAAAACAATATATTATGTCATTTATAGCACAAATAAAAGCTCGTCAAATCTTGGATTCAAGAGGAAACCCAACGGTAGAAGTTGAAGTTTATACGGATGCAGGAGTTGTGGGTCGAGCAGCTGTTCCTTCGGGAGCATCAACCGGAGTACACGAAGCTGTGGAATTAAGGGATAACGATAAAGGTATTTACGGAGGTAAAGGTGTATTAAAAGCCGTTGACAACGTTAACACAATACTTAACGATGAATTAAAAGGTGCTTATATTTTTGAGCAAAACTTGATTGACCGTGTGATGATTTCGTTAGACGGCACAGACAACAAAGCTAAATTGGGTGCTAATGCTATTTTGGGTGTTTCATTGGCGGTTGCCAAAGCAGCGGCTCAAACGCTAGGACAATCTTTATATCGTTATATAGGAGGCGTAAACGCAAACACCCTTCCTGTTCCGATGATGAACATTTTAAATGGTGGTTCTCATGCCGACAACAAGATAGATATTCAAGAATTTATGATTATGCCTGTCGGTGCAACTTCTTTTAGCGATGCTTTGCGAATGGGGGCTGAAATTTTCCATACTTTAAAAGGTGTGTTGAAAGACAAAGGAATGAGTACAAACGTAGGTGATGAAGGTGGTTTTGCTCCAAGCCTGGGTTCAAATGAAGAAGCAATAGAGGTTGTTATCGAAGCAATAGAAAAAGCAGGATATAAACCGGGCGATGACGTTTATATTGCTATTGACGCAGCGGCTTCGGAATTTTACAACAAAGAGGATGAAAAATATCACTTTGCCTCAACAGGGGAGTCTTTTACCTCGGATGAAATGGTTTTATTCTGGAAAAAATGGGAAGAAAAATACCCTATCTTATCGTTAGAAGATGGTTTGGATGAAGATGATTGGAACGGCTGGAAATACCTGACCGACACCTTAGGACACAAAATACAATTAGTTGGAGATGATTTGTTCGTTACCAATGTGGACAGACTACAAAAAGGTATCGA